>CAWUIT010000020.1:0-17838 GCA_963922345.1 uncultured Dokdonia sp.
TAGGTTCTCGACCTCTAAGTCCTGGTATAGATACAATCTCATTATCTTTATTTTCCCCTGGCCACGCAGAACCAAATTTAATTTTTAAGAGCTCTGCTTGCTTTTCAATGATGGAGCAGCCCTCTTTAATATCTTCTGTTATAATATTTCCTCCAAAAGGAATAACAGCTGTGTGACGTATAATACCATCTTTAAAAATCGCTAGATCTGTCGTTCCACCTCCTATATCAATAAGTGCTACACCTGCTTCTTTCTCTTCTTGACTTAAAACAGCGTTTGCAGATGCTAGTGGTTCTAGAGTTATACGATCAAGATTGAGACCTGCACTTTTTACACAACGCCCTATATTTCTAATGGAAGCAACCTGCCCTACAACCACGTGAAAATTTGCCTCTACGCGCCCTCCATACATACCTATAGGCTCTTTGATCTCACTTTGACCATCTACCTTATATTCTTGTGGTAATACGTGTATAATTTCTTCTCCTGGTAGCATAACCAATTTATGCACCTGATCACAAAGTGCCTCGATATCCTGAGAGTCTATTACCTCCTCAGAATTATTTCTTGTTATATAATCACTATGTTGTAGTGACCTGATATGTTGCCCTGCGATACCTACTACGACATCTTGTATTTTTATACCCGATACATCTTCTGCCTCTTGTACTGCTTGTTGTACAGATTGTATGGTCTGTGTAATGTTATTTACAACACCTCTATGAACTCCAAGACTTTTAGACTTTCCAATGCCTAAGATCTCCACCTTGTTATATTCATTGTACCGCCCAATCATTGCCACAATTTTTGTGGTCCCTATGTCAAGTCCTACTGCGATATTTTGATTTTCCATACTTATAATTTTGAGATTTTCTCTCGACAGCTCCTCAACAGGAGCTCTCTTCTCTTCTTATTTTTTCTCACAAACTACTTGACCTTCATATTTGAGCTCAACAGTTTGGTATGTATCTAAACTTTTATCATTAAGCGCTTTCTGGTAAAAAGCTTTATAGTTGCCAAAGCGTTTTTCTAATTCACTTACATCTCCCAAAGAAATTACATAATCGATTTTTCTAGGCCTAAGCAAATACTCTCCATTAGGCTGTCTATTGATACCGATAATATGTTTTTTTAAAAAAGAATCTTCTTTAATATATTTTACTAGCTTATAAACTTCATCAATATCATTTACTGATGCTCCGCTCACAAGGGGAACGTGTGCAGAGTGATTTTCAGATAATGGCATTACCTCACCATCCTCATCTATATAAAATGGAGATGTACCTCCACAGCGAGCAATGGGTTTGCGTTGTGTTATAGAAACACCTAACGCTCCGTTCATAGTCACGTAAACATCTGCTCTCTTGACTATAGGGTGCGCATTTACTCGTGCTTCCATCTTACTCAAAGCTAATTTTTCTTTAGCCTTCCCCGTAGGCTTTTCATTACTTACTATCAACAATTTATTAACGGTTTCACGAGTCACAAATGGTGCACTTTCATCTATAAATGAGATACTCACGTCCTCTACCGTACGAGCATCGTTGCGCTGCAAGGCAAATACGAATAAAAAGCTCATAAGCCCCAGTAAAACCAGCATCTTTATGTAGAACCAATTAATCTTCATTAGTAAGTTCTTTGGTTATTTTTAAAATCTCAACACCTATATCACCAGCTCCCATCATTGTGATAATCTTACAATGAGATTTACGTATTGCCTCACTAAGCTCTTCTTTATTCAAAATTTGCTTTCGCGAAAGCGTCATTTTATTCAATAATGCTGCACTTGTAATGCCGTCTATGGCCTCCTCCCTTGCTGGATAAATATTGAGCAAAATCACCTCGTCAAATCGAGATAATGCAACTGCAAAGTCTGCCATAAAATCTCTAGTCCTTGTATACAAATGCGGTTGAAAAATGGCTAAAACATCCTCCTTAGGATACATCTCACGGACGCTTTGATTTACAGCTTCAATCTCTGTAGGATGGTGCGCATAATCATCTATAAGCACTAGATCCTTAGATTTGATACGATAGGTGAATCTTCTATTTACACCACTATAAGTAGCCAAGGCCTCTTTCAATTTTTGAATAGATGTTCCATAAGCCATACCCAGCGCAAAAGCTGTGATCGCGTTAAATAAATTATGCCTACCCGGAAGTCCAAATGCGAGGTCATTTACCACACCTCCTGGATATTCCAAATCAAATCTATAATACCCATCAACTATAGTAATATTGCGAGCTGTATAATCAGCATTTGTGTCAATTCCCAGCGTGTTACCCTCAATGGAAAGACCACTTTCTATAAATCGTTTATTTTTATCAACGAGATGCCCAAATTGCTCAAACGTGTTAATTAAATCTGTTTCATTCTCATAAATATCGAGGTGATCTGCATCCATTGATGTAATACAGAGCAAATTAGGTTTAAGTTGCAAGAATGACCGGTCAAACTCATCTGCCTCTACAACGATCACCTCCGAGCCTTTCTGTATTAAATTGCTCTGATAATTATTTGTGATACCCCCTACAAATGCCGTCACCTTCTCACCAGATGCCGCGAGGATGTGCCCTAAGATGCTGGAGGTGGTTGTTTTGCCATGCGTTCCAGCGACAGCGATAGAAAAGTGCTGATTTGCAATCATTCCAAGTACCTCTGCTCTCTTCTTTAATAAGTAACCGCTTTCGCGAAAAAATGTCAACTCCCCCATCGTTTTAGGAACCGCTGGAGTATAAATGACAAGTACCTCTTTCTTTTCTAGAAAATCGGACTGTATCTCTGAGCCACGGTCTGAATAATGGATATCAATTCCAATAGCTTCAAGATTTTGCGTGATATCAGAAGGTGTTTTATCGTAACCTGACACGTTTTTACCTTCATTGTGAAAATACGTAGCAAGCGCACTCATACCGATCCCACCGATACCTATAAAATAGATGTTATGTATGTCCTTTAAGCTACTCATTTGATCATCTTCTCTACCTCATCTACGATATCTGATGTTGCGTGAGGTAATGCTAGTTTCTTTATTTCCTGCCCTAATTCAATACGCATATGGTCGTCATTAATGAGACCTTCTAAAATCATCTTAAATTTCTTATCAAGATCATTCTCTCGTATCATGATAGCACCTCCATGATTTTCAACGGCTTGTGCGTTTTTGGTTTGGTGATCTTCGGCTACATTAGGAGATGGTATAAATAGCGTTGCTTTACCCACAATACACAACTCAGAAACACTACTCGCGCCGGCTCTACTTATTATAACATCTGCGGCGGCATAAGCGAGATCCATTTGATCGATATATGCCATTACTTGCACATTAGTATTGTGGAGATGCTTATATCTATCGTAATACAACTTTCCTGTTTGCCATATAAGTTGAATCCCAAGGGTTTTAAATAGGTCTAACTCTTGTGCAATTAACTCATTAATAGCCTTTGCTCCTAAGCTCCCTCCTATGACGAGCACCACTTTTGACGTAGTATCTAGATTGTACTTTTCAAGGGCTGCTTCTCGTTTGCTATCTATATTTAGCAGATCGGATCGAACGGGATTTCCTGTTTTTACAATTTTATCCTTTGGGAAAAATTGATTCATACCCTCATAAGCAACACATACCTTTTGAACATTTTTGGCAAGGAGTTTATTTGTAATCCCCGCATAACTGTTTTGCTCTTGGATTAAAGCAGGAACACCTAAGATAGTACCCATTTTAAGCAAGGGCCCACTCGCAAAACCACCCGTTCCAATCACAACATCTGGTTTAAATTTTTTGATAATCTTTCTAGATCTCCATAAGCTGCTAAGTAGTTTAAATGGAAATAAAAAATTATCAAGAGTGAGCTTACGCTGGATCCCTGCAATCCATAATCCCTCTATATCATACCCCGCTTGGGGGACCTTCTCCATTTCCATACGATCACTAGCCCCTACAAAGAGAATCTCAATCTTTGGATTACGAGATTGAAGCTCTTTTGCAATAGCAATCGCCGGGTAGATGTGACCTCCCGTTCCTCCGCCTGATATGATTACTTTATTGAGCTTCACTTAATATATCTAAAGGATTCAACTCTTGATTTTCTGTTGTTTTTGCTGGGAGTCTCTTTGCACTTACGCTGAGTACAATACCTATGGCGAGACAGGTCATCCATATTGAAGTACCACCACTACTTACTAGAGGTAAAGTTTGACCAGTCACTGGAAATAACTCTACAGCCACCGCCATATTAATTAATGCTTGAAAAACTATAGGCAATCCTACCCCAATTACTACAAGCTTAGCAAAAACGGTTTCCGCCTTGTGCGCAATAACTGTAATTCGAAATAAGAGGAGCATATATAGAAATAAAAGGAAACCAGCTCCAGCCAGACCAAACTCCTCTACAATTATGGCATAAATAAAATCTGACGAAGATTGTGGTAAGAAATTTTTCTGCACGCTCTTGCCTGGACCCTGTCCTAGTATGCCACCAGAAGCGATGGCTATTTTTGCTTTTTCTATTTGATAATCTGCATCAGGATCAACCTCGTTATTGGCAAAGTTTTCAACTCTACTTATCCATGTATCGACACGGTTAGGGAATACTCCTGGAAAAGCCTTAGCTAGAAGTATAAAAAACAGCAAAGCCACAATGCCAGTAGCAATTACGACCCCCAGATATTTTAATGGATATCCCCCTAAAAACACGAGTGCAACGACCATTGCCGCAATAATGGCCGTTGTAGAAAAGTTTGCTGGAAGAATCAAGGCTAAAACTAATGCCACAGGCACCCATAGCGGGAGTAATGTCTCCTTAAAAGTGACCGCTTGATCCTTAATTTTTGCCAGATATCTGGCAACATAAACCATAAGCACTACCCCAGCAAATGTGGAGGTCTGGAAGCCTACTCCTATAATGGGTATTTTAATCCATCTACTTGCGTTTGCCCCTCCCATAGTTGTACCCTGAGCGAGCGTAACAATGAGCAATACAATCACAAAAGGAAGGGCGATAAATGATAATCCTTTAAAGTAATGATGTGGTATTTTATGAACGCCATATAACATAGCAAAACCAAGAACTAGATGCATACCGTGTTTGATAAGAAAACGTACGGTGTTCCCATCCCCTTTTATGTAAGCAAGATTACTTGCAGCGCTATAAACTGGCAAGAATGAAAACAAAGCAAGTAAAGCGGCAATAGCCCATATGGCCTTGTCACCTTGTAATCCCGATAGTATATTTTTAAATGTAGAACTCAAAAGTTATTTATTGATATCTGTTGTGTTTAGTACGCTTTCGCGAAAGCGTTATTAATTCAACTCTGATTAGCCAGCCATTTCCAATGGGGGAATGAGGTTTATGACTGGCTCTCAAATCAGAATTATAAGTTTCTTACAGCATTTTTAAACTGTCTGCCACGATCTTCATAATTGTCAAATAAATCAAAACTAGCACAAGCTGGAGATAGCAAAACAGTATCACCACGCTCTGCAACCTTATACGCAATCTTTACCGCCTCAGACATTGAAGGAGTCTCTACAATTACATCAACCATATTCCCAAAATGACTCATCAACTTTGCATTGTCAACACCTAAACAAATAATAGCTTTTACCTTTTCATTGACTAGAGGGTATAAATCTTTATAGTTATTACCCTTATCTACCCCTCCAACGATCCAAACTGTAGGATCGCTCATACTATCAAGGGCGTAAAAAGTAGCATTCACATTAGTCGCTTTACTATCATTTATATACTGAACATTATTGATTTTGAGCACTTGCTCAAGCCTATGCTCAACACCTTGAAAACCCTCTAAGCTTTCTCTTATAGTCGCTTTACGGATGTTTAACAAATTTGCAACTGTAGATGCTGCCATAGCATTTTTTTTATTGTGCTGCCCTTTTAAGGCGAGGTTGTCTGTGGTCATAGTAAAGGTATTTGTGTCTATTTTTACTGTTAGATTGTTATCTTTTATAAAAGCGCCATTTTCTACTTCTTTCACAAGCGAAAAAGGCAATAGTGTTGATTGAACGGGATGATCCCTAAGCCAGTCTGCAATCACGGGATCATCTGCATCATAGATTAGGTAATCAGTCTCTTTTTGATTTTGTGCGATTTTAAATTTTGAAGCGATGTATTGATCAAAATTATAATCGTATCGATCTAGATGATCTGGTGTAATATTGAGTAGCACTGCAATATGAGGAGCAAACTGTTCTGTACCGTCTAGTTGAAAACTACTCACCTCTAGCACATAGGTATCTATCTGCTCTAGAGCGACCATTTTTGCAAAACTGTCACCTATATTACCTGCTATTGCCGCATTTACTCCTGCGTTATTTAAAATATGCCCAGTAAGCATGGTCGTTGTAGTCTTACCGTTACTTCCTGTTATACTTATAAGAGTGGCGTCTGTAAACCTCGCTGCAAATTCAATCTCAGAAAGTACGGGTATATCTTTTTCCAGCAATTTTTTTATGATAGGTGCCGTATCAGGGATTCCAGGACTCTTCATCACTAGATCGGCATTCAGAATTTGAGATGTTGTGTGTCCTTCTTCCTCCCACTCAAAACCTCTTTCTAGCAATTGCTGTTTATAGCTCTCTTTTATCTTTCCATAGTCGGATACAAACACATCAAAACCTTGAGCCTTCCCTAAAATAGCGGTACCAACTCCAGATTCTCCTGCTCCTAATATGACTAGACGTTTCTTCATTTATTATGCTTTCGCGAAAGCGTGTTACCTAATTTTTAATGTTATTATGGACAATACAGCGAGTAGGATCCCAACGATCCAAAAACGGGATACAATCTTACTCTCGTGAATTCCTTTCTTTTGATAATGGTGATGTAATGGCGACATTAAAAAAATACGCTTACCCTCACCAGACTTTTTCTTTGTGTATTTGAAATACCCCACCTGCAAAACGACAGATAAATTTTCCATTAAAAAGATGCCACATAGGATTGGAATAAGCCATTCCTTTCGAGTGGCTATTGCAAGCACTGCTATAATCCCCCCTATGGTAAGACTCCCTGTATCGCCCATAAATACTTGAGCAGGGTATGCGTTGTACCACAAAAAGCCAATGAGTGCCCCTACAAATGCCGCGATAAATATGAGCATCTCTCCAGTGCCCGGGATGTACATCACATTTAGATAATCACTAAAAATTATATTACCAGAAACAAAGGCAAAAATTCCCAAGGTGAGGACAATGATTGCGCTTGTTCCAGCTGCAAGTCCATCTATACCATCTGTAAGATTTGCTCCATTAGAAACTGCCGTAATGATAAAAATGACTATAGGGATAAAGATGATCCAAGCATAGGGTTTCCAATCTTCATTTATAGAAGTTACTATTGACTCGTAGTTAATCTCATTGCCTTTTACAAAAGGAATGGTCGTCTTAAGGCTTTTATGAGCTTTATCAAACTTATCATTACCTCTTAGGTTTGTAATTTCAACCTTTGATGTCCCTGCCGATTGTTTAATCTCTTCCCGTATTGTGATATCACTGTGAAAAAACATGGTAGTACCTATAATGATACCTAGCCCAACTTGCCCTATTACCTTGTACTTGCCAGCTAGTCCTTCCTTATTTTTCTCCATCTTCTTCTTATAATCATCTAAAAAGCCAATGATCCCCATCCAAACGGTGGTTACAATAAGTAAAATGATGTAAATATTATCTAGTTTACCAAAAAGCAATACAGGTATAAGCGTTGCAGCGATGATAATGAGCCCTCCCATAGTAGGTGTTCCTGCCTTTTCTGCTTGACCATCTAAGCCCAGGTCACGTATCTGCTCCCCCATCTGCTGGCGTTGCAAAAATTTGATAATACGCTCACCATAAATAGTAGAAATGCCTAGTGACATTAAAACAGCAAGCGCAGCCCTAAACGTACTGAACTGAAAAAGTCCCGCTCCAGGTAAGCTATACGCCTCATCAAGCCATTGGAATAAATAGTACAGCATTATTTATCAAGTCTTTTAAGGGTTTCTTTTACTATTTTATAATCGTCAAAGTCAGAGCGCTCTCCTTTTATCTCTTGATAAGTCTCGTGGCCTTTCCCTGCGATAAGAATAATATCTCCAGGATTTGCAAGTTGGCAAGCAGTTTTTATTGCTTGTTTTCTGTCTGTTATTGTAAGAACCTTTTTATAGTTTATAGGTTCTACACCTTTTTCAATCTGATTGATAATTTCCTCTGGATCTTCAGATCGAGGATTATCGCTTGTAAAAATGGCTTTAGTACTTAACGCACTCGCAATGTGACCCATCTTAGGTCGCTTTGTAGTGTCTCTATCACCTCCCGCACCAATAACCGTTATGAGCTCTTCATTTTTAGTGCGGATATCATTAATAGTTTCTAAAACATTTTTAAGAGCATCTGGTGTATGAGCATAATCTACAATGGCTGTCACATTACCTTCTGAAACAAAATATTGAAAACGCCCACTTACACTCTCTAGCTCACTTAAATGTTGTAATGCTTCCATTTGAGAAAGTCCCAGTAGCTCTGCAGTTGCATATATCGCTAGTAAATTATAAGCATTAAACGAACCAATCAATTTTACCCAAACCTCTTGATCTTGAATTTTCAAAACTAAGCCTGACAGCTGGTTCTCTAGAATTTGAGCTCGATAATCGGCATATGATTTTAAAGCATACGTTACTTTTTTTGCCTTTGTATTTTGAAGCATCACTAAGCCATTCTTATCATCAATATTTACAAGAGCAAAAGACTGCTTAGGTAACTCATCAAAAAATTTCTTTTTTACATCTCGATACTCAGCAAAAGTCTCGTGATAATCCAAATGATCGTGAGATAGGTTTGTAAATATCCCACCAGCAAATGCAAGTCCCTCCGTACGTTTTTGATGGATACCGTGCGAACTCACTTCCATAAAACAAAACTCTACACCTGCCTCAGACATTTCTGATAAGTAGTGATTTATTGTCAAACTATCAGGCGTTGTGTGCGTTGCATTATATTCCTTCTTATCAACAATGATTTTTACCGTAGATAAAAGCCCAGTTTTATATCCAGCCTTTGTAAAAAGTTGATAGAGTAAACTAGCTATGGTCGTTTTACCATTAGTACCTGTAATTCCAATTAATTTTAAGTTGGAAGATGGGTTCCCATAAAAATTTGAAGCCATTGTTGCTAGTGCACTGGCCGTATCTTTTACTTGAACATATGTAATACCATTAATTTTATGCTCAGGTAACGCTTCACAAATAATAGCTATCGCTCCCTGCTCTGCTGCTTTAAGTATATACTCGTGACCATCACTTTGCGTACCACGTATTGCTACAAAAACGTCATTAAGTGAGACTTTACGTGAGTCAAAGTGTACATCTGTAACAGCCACATTAGTGCTACCTACGACAGACTCGATAGTCACCTTATATAATATGTCCTTTAATATAATCACGATAACTGCAGTGTGATAGTTTTACTCTTTTCTAATTTTTGTCCAGCTTTTATAGACTGGCTTTTAACTTTTCCGCTTCCGCGAAAGGTTACTTTGAGGCCCAAGTTTTCTAACAAAGCCACAGCATCCATTCCAGACATACCTTTTACGTTAGGAACCGTTTTATGATTTTTATTTACTTGGGCATAATATTTTTGAAAATCACCCTCGATCGTAGCCGAATTTTCTTTTGGTAAGATCACCTCATCAATAACTGGTGTGTCAGAATAAATTTTCTGAGCAATCTCCTTAAATACAGGTGCTGCAACCACATTCCCATAAAATCCTATTGATTTATTGGGCTTATTAACGACCACAATACAAGAATACTTAGGATTATCTGCTGGAAAATATCCTGCAAAAGAGGATATATATCTTCCAGATTCTATCCAATATTCTGTCTGGCAAGTCCCCGTTTTACCCGCCATTGAAAACTCTTTACTGTAGATGTTTTTTGCCGTACCACGCTCTACTGTTTTCTTCATCATCTCCTTAACTACATTAATCGTGTTTTGTGAGGCGATGCGTGCATTGATAATTTCTTTGTCAAATACTTCGATGGTTTGATCCCATTCTTTTACTTCCTTAATAAATCGCGGTTTTACCATCTCACCATCATTTGCAATGGCATTGTAAAACGTTAGAATTTGTAGTGGCGTTAGTTCCACTCCATAACCAAATGCCATCCAAGGCAATGTAGTACCTGACCACATTTTGTCACCAGGGTAAGGAAAATTCGGAGTTCCTTCTCCTATAATTTCAAGACCTAGCTTGTCATTAAGACCCATATTAAAGATCCGTTTTACAAATTTCTTTGGGTCTGACGCGTAGTTGTCATTGATCATTTTCGCGAAAGCGGTATTACTACTAAGTTCAAAAGCTTTTGCTGCTGTGATCTTCCCATAACCCCCTCTTTTTGAATCAATAGCCGTACGATCATAAAACTTAACACGCCCATTTTCTGTATCGAACACTGTGCTGGAGTCTATCACTTTATCTTCAAGCGCAGCCACCATTGACATAAGTTTAAAGGTTGACCCTGGCTCGTGAGCCTCGCCCACCGCATAATTTAAACGCTCATAATATTTACCTTCTGGCGTACGACCCAGGTTTGAGATTGCTTTGATCTCGCCTGTCTCCGTTTCCATCACAACAACACAACCGTGATCTGCTTGATATTTTTCTAGGCTAGCTAGCAAGGCATTATGTGCTACATCTTGGATATTTACATCTATCGTCGAGATCACATCATAGCCATCTCTAGGCTCTACAACATTGCCTATACCAAGAGGTTTCCACTCGCCTTTTGCGATTTTCTGTTTAAGGCGTCTTCCTTCTTTACCACGTAGATAATACCCATAAGCGCCTTCCAATCCCACTCTTGTAAAGTAGCCACTATCATCCTGCCGCTCGTACCCTACGGTACGCTCAGCCATTTTTTCTAATGGGTGCTCACGCTCCGTATGCTCTTCGACAATGATACCTCCTCGAAACTGCCCCTTATTAAAAAGTGGAAGCGACTTAATTCTTATATAGTCTGCATAACCTAGCTTTCGAGCAACAAATAGGTAGCGATTTTTTGTACTTCTAGCTTTGCGAAGTCTATTCTCGTAATAAGATTGTGGTTTTCCTAAAATAGTAGAAAGTCCTTGGGAGAGCGCTACAATATTTTCATTAAAATCATCCTTAGAAGGAGCAATAGCATCCCAACGGATATCGTATTTTATTTGGGAGGTCGCAAGCAAGCTACCATCTTCTGCATAAAGATTGCCTCGCGTAGCAGGGATGGTCACCATTTTTTCGGTACTTGTAGTGGCAAGCTCACGATATTTAGCTCCTTGAAATACCTGAATAGCGATTAACTTATAACCAATTATAAGAGCCAACAGGAACATAAACCCTGAGACAAAGTAAAGACGATTCAATATGTTTTTTTCTGTGGTAGCCACTAATTACTCTTCTGTTATTGCTTTTACTTTAATTTTTTTAGGAGGCACATTAGATGGTTTTACACCTCTCCCTTGTAATGCTCTTGCGACACTACTATTGGTTTTTAACTTCCATAAACTTACACGTGCATCTACAGCTTCACTACGTAGCTCTGCTACCTCATCTTTAAGTCTTGCTATCTCGTGTACTTTTTCATCTGCTCTGTGCGAACTTGCGATCATTATCAATGCTAGTACTGATAGAAATATGATCATACGCCAGTTTTTAAATGAATCTTCATCTACTAAAAACTTCCCTTTTAATATGTTATTAATATTCTGCTTCATTACAGTTGTTAGTCCTTACTAGCTATTACTCACGATTATACTTTTTCTGCAATTCTCAGTTTTGCACTACGTGCTCTATTATTACTTTTTATTTCCTCTTTTGATGGGACAATAAGACCCCCTACTTTTTTAAACGGCACTTCAAAATTGCCATACATATCTCTCTCTGGTTCACCTTCAAATAGTCCATTACGTATGTAACGCTTAACCAATCTATCTTCTAGAGAGTGATAGCTTATAAGACTTATTCTACCCCCAGGTTCTAAAAGCTGCTCTGTCTGTAACAAGAACTCTTTAAGAACTTCAATCTCTTGATTTACCTCTATGCGTATAGCCTGATAAATCTGCGCAAGTATTTTATGCTCTTTATGTTTTGGCAAATACGACGCAAGAACCTCTTTAAGCTGCTCACTTGTTTTAATAGGTGCCACACTGCGACTCTCAACAATAGTTCTAGCCAGACGAGGTGCGTTGCGTAATTCTCCGTACTGCCAGAAGACCTGTTTTAAATCTTCCTGACCATACTCATTAACTACGTGATAGGCAGATAGCGCATCTTTTTGATTCATTCGCATATCCAAATCACTTTCAAATCGTGTAGAAAAACCTCGCTCCGCAACATCAAATTGATGCGAACTCACCCCAAAATCACCTAAAATCCCATCTACTTTTTTATGACCGTGAAAACGCAAGAAGCGCTTGATATATCTAAAGTTTTCTGGGATAAGCACAAAACGCGTATCATCTATTACATTCGTCTTTGCATCAGGGTCTTGATCAAAACCATACAACTTACCTCCTATTCCTAAACGCTTTAAAATCTCTCTAGAGTGTCCACCACCACCAAAAGTGACATCTACATAAACCCCATCTGGCTTAATATTGAGACCATCTACCGTCTCTTTTAATAAAACTGGATTATGATAGTCCATCTGGCACGTCGTTATCACCCATTACTTCTTCTGCGAGCTCTGCAAAGTCTACTGCCGCATCGTCAATAGCTTTTTCATACAACTCTTTATCCCATATTTCAAGAATATTAAAGGCTGCATTTACAACTATTGATTTTTCCAATTGAGCAAAAGCTCCAAGATCTTTCGAGACAAGTATACGCCCCGCACTATCCACCTCAACAGGTTTTACACCTGCATTAAAACGACGGATAAACTCATCATTTTTCTTATTAAAACGATTAAGTGAATTCACCTTTGCGCTTAGAACATTCCACTCTGCTATAGGATATAATTCGAGACATTTTTGAAAAACGGCTCTTTTAAGTACAAACCCGTCTTGAAGTATAGGCGCAAGTTGCTTTTTAAACGCTTGAGGCAGCATGAGCCTGCCTTTAGCGTCTATTTTGCATTCATATGTACCTATCAGATTGAGCACTATTAATGGGTTGGTTATTTCTGTTTAACTCAAATATAGCGCAAATATTACCACTTTTTACCACATTTTACCACTTTGTTGATAAGTTACACCACTACCCACCACTTGTTAACAAAAGGGTGACGTTTTTGACAAGGGCATCTTAAGTGTAATAATTTGGGTTCTCAGATTTTTTTGCTTTCGCGAAAGCATACTAATCTATAGTCAAGAAGCTTCTCAAAATGGATAGATTAAGACATCAATCTCCACTAAAAAAGAGTAAGCAATCAAAACCGAAATAGCTATATTTGCTTAGACGATTACTAACCACTTTATGAAACACGACTTAATTACTGAAGGGAAATTTACCTATCTCGAAAAAGGCGAAGGCACACCAATTATTATCTTACACGGTTTGATGGGAGGTTTGAGCAACTTTGACTCGGTTACTTCTCATTTTTCAGAAAATGGGTATAAGGTGGTAATACCAGAATTACCTGTATATACAATGCCACTAGTCAAGACTGGAGTTAAGTCATTTGCAAAATATCTCAATGAATTTATTGAGATGAAGGGGTTTCAAGAGGTCATACTCTTAGGTAATTCTATGGGTGGTCACGTAGGACTGTATCATACCAAAATGGCTCCAGATAGAGTTAAAGCACTTGTTATTACTGGAAGTTCTGGATTGTATGAAAGTGCTATGGGAGAAAGCTACCCTAAAAGAGGTGATTATGAATACATCAAGAAAAAGGCCGAGGGTGTATTTTATGATCCTGCCTGTGCTACAAAAGAAATTGTAGATGAGGTATATGACACGGTAAATGATCGTAATAAACTTCTCAAAACCCTAGCTATAGCAAAAAGTGCTATACGCCATAATATGGCTCAGGATTTACCAGAAATGAAAACGCCTACCTGTATTATATGGGGGCGACAAGATGGAGTCACTCCACCTGAAGTAGCAGAAGATTTTGACAAGCTTTTACCTGATTCTGATTTATTCTGGATAGATAAATGTGGTCACGCTGCTATGATGGAAAAACCAGAGGAGTTTAATGAAATCCTTCTTAAATGGCTAAGAGATAGAGGATTTTAAGTAGAAATTTCCTTCTAAATTCTTTCGATTTTTTCTTAAAATAGCGGGTATCGATCACCTGACTATCAAAATCATTAATTTTGTATTATGAAAATCAAGACTGCGACATTTGTTGTGAGTAATTCTGAAGTGACAAAATGTCCCAATACGCGTATTCCAGAATATGCCTTTATAGGACGTTCTAATGTGGGTAAGTCATCTCTTATTAATATGCTTACTAATCGAAAAAATCTCGCCAAAACTTCTGGTAGACCTGGAAAAACACAATTGATCAATCATTTTTTGATAAATGAAAACTGGCATCTAGTTGACTTACCAGGGTATGGTTATGCTCGCGTTTCAAAAAAAGACAAGAAAACCTTCCAACGATTTATAACCGATTATTTTGAGCAGAGAGAACAGATGATCTCTGCTTTTGTACTTGTAGACTGTAGACACGAACCTCAAAAAATCGATATGGAGTTTATGGAATACCTTGGTGAAAAAGAAATTCCATTTTCCATCATTTTTACAAAGGCAGATAAATTGAGACCACAAGCCCTAGAACGTAATATTGAACGTTATAAACAAATAATGCTAGAAGGTGTATGGTGGGAGTTTCCTAATTACTTTGTAAGTAGTTCTACTCAGGGTGATGGACAAGAGGCAATTTTAAACTACATTGAAGAGATTAATAATAATCTTCAACTTAGTCACTAGTTTTAAAAACACGCACCACCCCCTTAATCCTATTAATAAGTTCTTCTAAGGTTTCAGTCTGTGTTAGATCTTGATTGGTCACGGCGATTTCTAGCTGCCCATCCTTCTCCACAAGTACTACAGGGAAATCATATTTAGGCAGCCATTTTGATTTATATGCCTTCAAAAATTCATCTTTATGGAGAAACACGAAGGGTATTGCTACGCTGTTGCGAAATTCTTTCCACTCTGGTTCTTCTTTAAAAGTTCCATACGTTAGATTACAGAGATTACAATCGTAGGTAGATGGACTCAAAATTTTATGCGCACTATCTACAATTGCGTTGAGACCTCCAGAATTTGCATTATAAACAAAGATTAATTTCAATATATTATTCCTTATTTAAGTTGAGATGCTTTGCAAAATAGTCTGTAAAGTCTTTCATAGTATCAGCCATTTTATCATCGTTTGTGGCACGTCTAAAAGAATCTGTCATCCCTACAAGCACTTGGTGAAAAAACTGTTGCATCTCATCTACGGGCATATCCTTAGTCCATAAATCAATGCGTACGGTCTCCTTCTGGTTAGGGTCCCACAAGGAAAGCAACATCGCCTTTGCTTCCTCATTTGCCGCTCCTCCATCACGAGCTGTCCAAGCCATTTTTTCTGGAACACGATTCTCATCAAGCCCTATTTGAATTTTAATATCTGAAGTGTGCTTTGTTGCCATTACTTAAGGTTTATATTTTGCCGCTGCAAAGATAGTTGCTGCATCTTGAAATAGCATCGTTTTGAGTGGTACATCATTCTTTTGCATGTAAGAACTTACAATTTCATAACCTATATACCTACCTAGTCTGCCTGGCGTCTCATTATCAAATTCTAAGTAAAATTTTGAAAAAGGCGCTGGATCTATAAACCTACTTAACAGCTTAGAGTCCGTATCGTATAGAAGTTCATTTTTTATAAAAAACTCCCATATGTTCTGTTCGTTTTCTCTCGCAAAAGTGAGCTCGTCTTCAGTGTAGCCTAAAATTTCACTTTCTGGCTGTAAACTCAAAAGCTCTTTCATGAGATACAACTGTTTCCCCTCATAAATAAGTTGTGAAAGAAACTCTTTATTTCTAGGCGTCGATACTTTTTCCTTTGCAAAAGCGGCAGCAACATCTACATCTATTTGTTCTTCCCTAAAGCTTCTTGCTTGAAAACGTGGGATGCCGGTATAAAAATGATGGTCTGTTCCTAAATATGAGGTTAATCCAATAAGTAAGAGACTGTCTGCTAGCACAACCTTACCTCGGTAATCTGGTTCTGTCGCAATAGTAACAATCTTAGGCACCGTCGTAGTTGGAAAATAGAATTTAATATGCTTAAAAAGGGTTTCTAAACTAGCTTTCTGTTGATCAAAATCTGGAAACGCTTTGGCAACTTCTGTATTGATCTCGATCTGGATAGTATCTGTAAACTTTTGATACCAATATTCATCTGGATATCGACTAGAAAATAGATAGGGAAACTGATTCTTGAGCGCCTGTAAATCTGATGAATCACTTTTTGCAAAGAGTTCATCAAATCTCTCTACCCTCATATCTATTACCATACACTCAATTTCTGGGGGTATTTTTTTATCATCATCACAAGATAATACCAACAGTAAAATCACAATTCCGGCCAATAATTTCTTCATAGAGTTGTATCTTTATAGGGACAACGGTACGCTTTCGCGAAAGCGTATATACCTTACTAGACTATATAAAACAAAAATACTATTAATAACGACCAAAAGTAAATTTCATGCAATCCGAAAAAGTTATTGAACATATCGTAAGCTGGCTCAAAGACTATGCGACTAATGCAAGAATGTCTGGTTTTGTGATAGGTATAAGTGGTGGGATAGACAGTGCCCTTACCTCTACCCTGTGTGCAAAAACAGGCTTGAGAGTTTTATGTGTGGAGATGCCTATACATCAAGATGAACGACAAGTTACAAGAGCAAAAGAACACATTGCCCAACTCAAGAAAAGATTTGCAAATGTGACTGATGTAGAAGTAAATCTTACAGATACGTTTGAACAGCTCAAAAAAGCAGTACCAACTGTAGAAAAAAGCGAACAACTCAACTTAAGCCTTGCAAATACAAGAGCTCGATTACGTATGAGTACGCTTTATTATTTTGCAGGTTTGCATAAGTATCTGGTGGCAGGCACGGGTAATAAGGTTGAGGATTTTGGAGTAGGGTTTTACACTAAATATGGAGATGGCGGCGTAGATTTGAGTCCAATTGCAGATCTCATGAAGTCTGAGGTTTTTGAACTTGCAGCAGCAGTGGGCGTACCAGAAAGCATTCAAAACGCAGCTCCTACAGACGGCCTATGGGGAGATGACCGTACAGATGAAGATCAGATAGGTGCCACTTACGACGAGCTAGAATGGGCAATGAAGCAGGAAGAAATTGGCAAAACTGTTGAGAGTTTCTCTGGAAATGAGAAAAAAGTCTTTGCGCTTTACAAAAGATTAAACTCCGCTAACCTACATAAAATGAACCCGATACCCGTTTGTGAGATACCCGCTCATCTTAAAAAATAGGTGTTTCGTCGATTTTTCCATGAAAAATGTTAATTTTTCTACCAATAGAGCGTACATTGCAGAGGCAAACAAACAAGTCAACTCCTCCAACACTTGTTTCATTAGTTGTTAAACACAATAGTAATGAACAAAGTATTAATAGCAGATCATCACCCAATTACCCGTAAGGGTATTTCTTCTATTCTGCTCGCTGAGGGCAATTATGAAATAATAGGTCATGTAAATGACGGTAATGACTTGCTTAATACACTTACCACAACCGAGGTTGATATCCTCATTTTAGAAATTGACATTCCAAACCTTAACAGTATTACAGCTTTAAAGGCTATAAAACGTGAGTTTCCACATATAAAAAT
>CAWUIT010000021.1:0-17805 GCA_963922345.1 uncultured Dokdonia sp.
CATAACAAACACATCACTTTAATCTCCCTTAACTTCTATCCAGAAGACACGGCCATAGGATTATACAGTACACAACTAGCCGAATATCTCGAACGCTTAGGAGCACATATTTCTGTAATAACCGCCTTTCCCTATTACCCACAATGGGAAATCACACAGACCTATAAAGATCAAAAAACCTATCTGCACGAAAAGAAAGGAACCATTAATATTTATAGATACAAGCAGTTTACCCCTCAAAACCCAACATTTCTTAAGCGCATTGTACACATCACAGATTTTACCATAGGCTCCCGCCTTCAATTTAAGCAGATTAAGGAGTGCGATATTGTTATTTCAATCATTCCATTTACGAGTAGTGCGTGGTTGGGTAATACGCTTTCGCGAAAGCGTAACGCAAGACACTGGATACACATACAAGATTTTGAATTTGATGCCGCATTTCAATCAGGTCTAGCTACTGCTACCCAAAAGAAAAGTATGGCTTATAAAGGCTTGATGAAGTTAGAACGAAACATCTTAAATAAAGCAGATGGAGTGAGCACTATAAGTAAAACAATGCTTGAAAAGCTCAAAACAAAAACAAGCACACCTGCTTATTACATTCCAAACTGGATCGACGCAACAGAAAGTGACCCTTCTCAAGCAAGTTGCCATCCCTATTTTTCTAAAGATAAGTTTAGCATTCTGTATGCTGGCAATGTGGGAGATAAGCAGGACTGGGATTTATTTAAAGAGGTGATCGCGACGCTAGATTGTAAAGTATATGAAGTGCTTGTCGTAGGCGCTGGTGCTAGGATGGCATCTCTCAAGGAGCACTTAAAAGATGCTTCTGTTACATTTTATGATCCCGTTCCTCTAAGTGAGTTATCTAGCTTACTTGCGAGTGCAGATGTGCATATATTATTTCAAAAAACAACCATACTAGATACAGTAATGCCCTCTAAAATATTGGGAATGATGGCAAGTGCCCGCCCTTCTATACTTACAGGACACCCCGATGCAGAGCCCGCAATCATTATGAAGGAATCTCAGGGTGGATACTATAATACGGCTACAGACAGTAACCTGATCATAAAACAGCTGGAAGAATTACGCTTAGACTCAGAAAAAGCAAATCTTTTAGGAACTAACGCACGAAAGTACGTTGTAAGTAAGTTTGATAAAGAACCTATATTACAAAGGTTTGTAGATGCTCTTGATAGGTTGTAAGGACAACACTTCTCAAGCAGTAAATACTTCCTTATTTTTACGGCATTAAAGAGCTGTAGATCAATAGCAGATAATTAATAAATAGCAAGGATGAAGAGAGTTTTAATAACAGGTGCCGCAGGTTTCTTAGGGTCGCATTTATGTGATCGTTTTATTAAGGAAGGATATTATGTGATAGGGATGGACAATCTTATAACTGGAAGCCTTACCAATATTGAGCATCTTTTCAAATTAGAAAACTTTGAGTTCCATCATCACGATGTAACTACGTTTGTACACGTACCAGGGGAGCTCGATTATATCTTGCATTTTGCATCTCCCGCAAGCCCTATTGACTATCTTAAAATACCTATCCAGACCCTTAAGGTGGGATCGCTTGGCACCCATAATTTGTTAGGTCTTGCTAAAGTAAAAAATGCTCGTATTCTCATAGCATCTACGTCTGAGGTGTATGGAGATCCGCTAGTTCATCCCCAAGATGAAGAATATTATGGAAATGTAAATACTATTGGACCACGTGGTGTCTATGATGAGGCAAAGCGTTTCCAAGAGTCTATCACAATGGCATATCACCGCTTTCACGGCCTAGAGACGCGTATTGTGCGTATCTTCAACACCTATGGGCCGCGAATGCGACTTAATGATGGTCGCGTTATCCCAGCCTTTATGGGACAAGCATTAAGAGGTGAAGACTTGACAATCTTTGGAGATGGATTACAGACACGCTCTTTTTGCTACGTGGATGATCAAATTGAAGGTATCTACAGACTGTTATTGAGCGATTATGTCTACCCTGTTAACATAGGTAATCCAGATGAGATTACTATTAAAGACTTTGCAGAGGAGATTATAAAACTCACAGGAACAGATCAAAAAGTAATTTACCAAGACCTCCCAACAGACGATCCTTTACAGCGTAAACCAGATATAACAAAAGCACGTGAAATATTAGGCTGGGAAGCAACTGTAAATAGAGCAGATGGTATGAGAAAGACATTTGACTATTTTAAAAGCCTTTCACAAGATCAGTTATATAAAAGCGAGCATAAGGACTTTTCAAAGCACATCCGTAAGTAATTATGGCGCGACGTATAGGGAGATATTCTGTTTACATAAGGCCAGCTATTTACTGTCTTGACATAGCAATCATTTTATTGCTGGCAAAGATGTGCCTTGTGATGAAAGAAAACTTCTTTATGTTTTCCTTATACATAGTCACAACATGGGTCTTTACCACCATAAAATCTGACTTTTATGAAGTATATAGATATACAAAACCTACACGTATTGTATCCTTGCTCTTATTACAGTTGTCAATATTTGCACTATTAGTTTTTGCATTTTTTGGTCTTTTTCAAGACGTAGATACCACACCTCGTAGTGTTATCATCTACGTGCTTTACGTTTTTTTAGGAATCGCTATTGTAAAATTTGGCGTTTTTTATCTTTTAAAAACCTATCGTACCGTATTAGGAGGTAACCACCGTAACGTTGTAATTTTAGGGTGGAACAAGGAGGCTCAAGAGCTCGAAACTTTCTTTAGAGAGAATAAAACCTATGGCTACAAGGTCAAGAATACATTCGATATTAAAGACCAGAAAACCTCACTTGACAGCATCTTTGCTTATATATTAAAGAATAATATTGATGAGGTATATTGTTCTGTAGAGCAGTTTTCAAACGAAGAACTACGAGAGATTTCAGAATTTACAGATAACAATTTAAAACTCTTAAAATTCATTCCAGATAGCCGTGAGATTTTTACAAAAAAGCTGGAGTACCAGTATTTAGGGATCACCCCCATTCTTTCCTTACGTACCATCCCAATAGACACCCCACTCAATCAATTTATCAAGCGATCGTTTGATATTATTTTATCGATCATTGTATTGGTTGGTTTATTATCGTGGCTCACGCCCATCCTTGCTATATTAATAAAGCTAGACTCCAAAGGAACGGTGTTTTTCAAACAAAAACGCAACGGTCTAGATTATCACGAGTTTTACTGTTACAAGTTTCGCTCTATGAGGCCTAATGAAAAAGCAGATTTAGAACAAGTGAGTAAAAATGACGAACGGATCACGCGCGTGGGTAAGTTCTTGCGAAAAACGAGTATGGACGAGCTCCCACAATTTATTAATGTGCTCAAAGGCGATATGTCTGTAGTAGGGCCACGCCCCCATATGGTGAGTCACACGCATATGTATGCAGAGCGTATAGATAAGTTTATGGTACGTCATTTTATCAAGCCGGGAATTACAGGCCTAGCGCAAGTGAGCGGGTACCGCGGCGAGGTAGAAAATGATGATGATATCGTAAATCGCGTAAAATTTGATATTTTCTATGTTGAAAATTGGTCCTTATTTCTAGATATAAAAATCATCTTTACAACAGCATATAAAGCCATTATGGGGGATGAAAAGGCCTATTAAAAATAACGCAGAGCCACTTGTCTCCATTATCACCCCACTGTATAATGCAGAGCAATATATAGCCTCAACCATACAAAGCGTACAAGCGCAAAGCTACTCGAACTGGGAGCAAATTATAGTAGACGATTGCTCTACAGACCAGTCTGTTGCTATCGTAAATAAGATAGCAGAGACAGATCAAAGAATAAAATTACACACGCTTTCGCGAAATAAAGGAGCAGCATACGCACGTAACAAGGCTACGCAAATGGCAAGTGGAAAGTACATTGCTTTCTTAGATGCAGATGATTTATGGAGCGTCGAAAAGCTTTCAAAGCAAATAGCATTTATGCAGCATCATGATTGTGCTGTTTCTTACACGAGTTATATCCATATTGATGAAGGAGGAGATCTTTTGGGAAAACGTATAAATGCCTTACCCCAATTAACGTATAAAAAACAACACTCCAATAACTATTTAGGGAATCTTACAGGTATGTATGACACCTCTCAAATAGGCAAAATTAAGGCTCCTAAAATAAGAAAACGTCAGGATTGGGCAGTCTGGCTCGAAGCTATTAAATTAAGCAGTAAGCCTGCACTAGGTATCCAAGAAGACCTTGCAATGTATCGAGTTAGAAAAGACTCTATAAGTGCAAATAAATGGAACCTGGTAAAATATAACTATCATTTTTACAAAACCTATCTTGGATATTCTTCACCCAAAGCTGCTATATGTTTACTTCGCTTTTTTTGGGAGTATTTTTTAGAACGACCTAAATATATTGAGACATACAATCCTAATCAAAAGCCATCTGCATCCAGATAGGCCTGTGGTCAGACATATAATATTTTACGTAAGACTTAAATTTACTCGGACTCTCTTGCCATAGGTCTGGGAAAATAGCATTATCAAAATCAAAAGTCCCATTAGCTATAATCGTATTTTTTAGAGAAGGTAAAAATGCAATTTGATCATACATTTTATCATCTGCAATGTTAGAGTAAACCTTTGTTGAATGCTCAGGCAACTCAAGACCTCGCTTGACAAGTGCTTTGTAAATAAGATCGTCTTTTTCAACCATAGGGAGGTTAAAATCACCCAGCGCAATAATTTTCTCTGAAAAGGCATATTTAGAATTACCCATGAGATCACTATGCCTGGCAATGGCATAGGTTTCTAGAGCTCTACGAGCAATGTTCTTTTTACTGGCACTGCCAAAATAAGAATGCACATTAAGCAAGACAAAGGTCGTGTTACGCCATTGGAACGAGCCCAGATAGGGATTGCGGTCAAAACCAGTAAATTTTGCCTGAATACCAGGTAGCTTTATATACCTATGGTCTTTAGGTGGTATCGCTACTTCACCCACCATTTCTAATTGTTTAATAACACGACTATCAAAAATATAGGCAAATCTTTCGTTGTTTCCCGCCTTATCAGAAAAGAGCAAATTGTAATGAGATGGCAATGCTCTTTCAATCTGACGTAAGCCGTCTAGATTAGCATTTACTTCTTGAATAGCTATTATGTCAAACCAATCGATTACCTCTGCAAGCAATGCCGCATGAATGGTCCATCGCTTATGTAAACCTAAGTTTGCAATATTCCAAGAAGCAATAAGAAGTCTAGACTTTGTTTTTTTGGGAATAGTCCGTTTCTTTTTGTGGTCAAGAAGTAAGTCTATTTGCTCCTTTACAGAAAAATTGTAAGTGAAGGCAGGTTTTGGAAAAGCAGGCATACATCGAATTTTGAACCTAATATACTCTTTATGAGTTAATTATGTGTTGTCAAAATTTGATACTACCTTTTTTACGTAATGGTTGAAGAAAACTGTCTCAATTTCCCTCGATTGCTGCGATCTAACACCTCTACTTTATGAAAATGGATAGTAAGTCCTTCTTCAAGATATTTAAAGGTGGCTTGTTCAATAGCTTTTTTCTCTTTTATTGTGAGTTCTCTTTGCGCAGTATACGTGATTGTGAATGAGTCTATCTGCGTTTGTTCTATGACAAACTCTTGTACATTCCCATCTTCTTCTATAATCGTCTTTGTGACGTAGTAAAAGGTAAGTCCCGGAACCACCTTTCCGCTGGGCAGTCGGGCAATGTCATTAGTACGACCTTGAAGATTTTTAAGGATGGTAATCGTATGGTCACCTTTGTTTTTTCGCGCAAGCGCACCTAGATCTCCTATCTCATAGCGTATAAAAGGATGTGCTTTGTTGTAAAGCGAGGTGATTATGATACGACCTATTTCGCCATCTGGGAGTGGATTGTTTTGATCATCTACCACTTCAAGATATAGAAGTGTGTCATTTACCTGCAAATCGCCATCTTGATTTTGAAAAGCAATAAGACCTAGTTCTGAGGCACCATATTCGTTAATTACTGGGACTTGAAACTGATTTTCTAGAAGTGCTCGATCACTCTCAAAAAGCATCTCACTCGTAACGATACAAGCCTTAAGGGTTGGGCAAAGATCTTTTAGAAGTAAATTATTACGTTTTAAATATTTTGCAAAGAGAACGATGCTACTAGTGTATCCATTGATGTAGTCAAAGGATGTTGTTTTAAATTTAGAAGTAATTTTGGCCAGTTTCTCATCACTTAGATCAAAAATGGGGAAGCGGTATCGATTACTTAGCGTGTCCTTTATGCGCTCTTTGTAAAAACCCAAAGTATCTAGGGGTATGCCATAAAATCGCGCTTGCTTAGAATTGTTTAGATCAATATTAAACCACGAATAGCGATTTTGAAATGCGGCCCAAGAGAGGGCGTGACTCGTTTTATCTTTAGCAAATATAAAAGGATGTCCAGAGGAGCCAGAGGTCTTCCCAACGTATACACTCTTTGGAGAATACCCATCAGACAATCGTTCAGCCAGAGGTTGTTGAAGTTCTTTTTTGGTCATTATAGGCACTTCAAGCCACGGTGTAGAAAGATCTGTTCCAGCAAAATTTTTATAAAATGGGTTGTGACGTTTGTGATACGTCAGTATGTCCCTTTTTTGATCTTGTATTGCTTTTGTTTTGAGAGCAGGAGCGACTGCTTGTAATCGTGCAAGTTCTGCTTTCGCGAAAGCGATATCAAAACCTTGAATTTTTAATGACCAATCAAATAATTTCAAATTTATAGTTTATAGTAAATGCAAAATTAGTAAGCATTCGACAAATTATAGCTTTATTTGTTATTATGAGACAAGTGTTTGAAAAAGATAAATGGTATCCAGAGTTTTTTGTAAAACCTGATTATATCATATTTGGTTTAATTAGGGATGATGAACTTTGGGAGAGTATAGGCGCAACAGACCAATCAAAATGGAGATCTGAATATGAGTTGGCTTTTCTGAAAAATAAATTGGGTAGTTTTTTTGACAGTTCAAAGTGGATTTTAGATATACTTATTAATATTTCTTCATACACCAAAGATAATGCTGTTTATGTCGAGCAACCAGACGACTCAAATCCTCTAGAACCCGTAGTAAAAAATTTATTTTCTCTAGAAAACTTTTACGACAGTGATAAAGAATTTATAAATAATATTTATAAAAATTTTAATCCTCCTTTTGAAGAAGGTATGACGATAGAAGGTTCTAGTGGTAAGTGGGGCTTTTATGATGGTGAAGAACTCTACGGAGATTTCAAAAACCAAATTTATTTAACTGAATTTCATCTATTTATCCTGTCAAACCAACTTGTAAATAACTTTAAAGAAATCATTCGTAAACAATCTAAGGGCGTTTTGCAGATAAAGAAATGTGATGCTTCAAAATTTTTCAAAATTGAGGAAAATATTAGTTCAATGTTTGAAATAATACGAAATAGTTGACCACAGTTCTTTTCCTATAGAAAATATTGGAGCCCCTATCTCCAAACGCTATTTTTGCTCAAACCAAAAAACAACGCTTTATGAATATTTTAATTCTAGGTTCTGGAGGTCGAGAGCACACGTTTGCTTATAAAATAGCGCAGAGTGAGCGTTGCGATGCGCTCTTTGTAGCACCTGGTAATGCGGGTACAGATCAGATTGCGACTAATGTTGCTATTGGGGTTACAGACTTTAAAGCAATTAAAGAGCTAGTATTAAAAGAAAATATTGAAATGGTGGTTGTGGGTCCAGAAGACCCGCTAGTACAGGGTATCTATGACTTTTTTAAAATGGATGACGCTTTAAAAAATGTAGCCGTCATCGGGCCCAGTAAAAAAGGAGCCGAGCTTGAAGGAAGTAAGGAGCGCGCAAAGGAGTTTATGATGGATCATCAGATCCCTACGGCGGCTTACGAAGCATTTACAGCAGAGACGCTGGAAGAAGGGCAAAACTTTTTAGAAACGCTTAAACCACCATACGTACTTAAAGCAGATGGTCTGGCAGCTGGAAAAGGAGTTTTGATTATTGAAGATCTACAAGAAGCAAAAGATGAGCTGGCAAATATGCTAGACGGCAAGTTTGGAGAGGCGAGTGCAACGGTCGTAATTGAAGAGTTCCTTGATGGGATAGAATTGAGTGTTTTTGTACTTACAGATGGTAAGAATTATAAGGTCTTACCTACTGCCAAAGATTATAAGCGCATAGGTGAAGGAGATAAAGGGTTAAATACGGGAGGTATGGGCGCCGTAAGTCCAGTTCCATTTGCAGATGCAGATTTTATGAATAAAATTGAGCAGCAAATTGTAAAACCCACCGTAGAGGGGCTTTCTAAGGAAGCTATTGAATACAAGGGCTTTATTTTTATAGGTCTTATAAAAGTAGGAGATGATCCTAAGGTAATAGAGTATAATGTACGTATGGGTGATCCAGAAACAGAAGTGGTTTTACCCCGTATAACCTCAGATCTTGTCACGCTATTTGAAGCGGTTGCTAGTCAGAAGTTAGACCAAGCCTCATTTGAGCTAGACCCACGCAGTGCAACCACGGTAATGCTTGTTTCTGGCGGGTATCCAGAAGCTTATGAGAAGGGGAAGGTGATTACAGGCCTAGAGGATATAGAAGACTCCATAGTCTTTCACGCAGGAACTACCACTCAAGATGGAAAGGTTGTAACTAGTGGAGGTCGTGTGATGGCTATAACAAGCTTTGATCAAGACTTTAGAAAGGCCATAAAAAAATCCTATCAAAATATAGAAAAGCTACATTTTGATAGGATGAATTATCGTACAGATATAGGTTTTGACCTATAGTCTATTTTAAGCTACTATCAAGCTCACTGTCTTTACCTAAGAAGCCGTGAGCTTTTGCCTCACGATACTCGGTATCATTATTATCATATTTTTTAATCTCCAAGATCCAGTAAACAATGGCTGCGCCACAGATAATCATAAATAGCCAATTTACGCCATTTGCAAGCCACCAGTTACTCAACTCTACCTCTGCAAGTGCATTAAAGGGAGCAAATAAAACTGCCTCTGCAAATTCTTGTATGCCTTCAAAAAACCCTTCTAAACTCATAATATTGTATGTTTACTATATTCAAATCCTACAAATACACCCTTTAAGGATGTTGCTGCAAAAATAGGAAAAAAACTAGCTATGCTCACAAGATTTTTTGGCACTTCAAGACCGTTTGCTATCGTGTTAGTTTTAGGCTATATGACACTAGGTTTTTTTTATAGTCACAGAGATATATTTACTACCACTTTTTCTTGGGGTACTACGCTTAAAGTTTTAGGAATGTGGTTGCTCTATGTGATGACCTTGTTTGTGCTGAGTTTTATTAGTCAGAAAAATGATTTGACAAAGCGTAGTGCATATGGGGTAGTATTATTTGCTAGTTTCAGCCTTGCCTTACCTGTGGCACTTAGAGACGGTGCGATATTGCTAGCAGGCCTTTTTGTTCTTATCGCAACGCGTAGGATCATAAGTTTTAAGTCTGAGCTACATATGGAACGCAAAATTTTTGATGCCACATTATGGATTCTTCTGGCATTTTTATGCTTTAATTTTAGTTGGTTATTTTTAGTTACTATCTATCTAGCTTTATTGTTTTATAGAATTTCAAATGTGCGATACCTCTTTATACCGCTCATCGCATTTTTAAGTTTTAGTATCATTTACTATTGCATACTTCTCTTTCAAGCTGGAAATCCGAGTGCGATTTCTATGAACTTATCCTCCATTTCATTTAATTTTAAAGCATATAATAACATAGAAGTCCTTATTGCTATCGCTTTTTTTACTTCTTGTTTATTATGGAGTATTTGGAATTATCTCCGTGAACAGAATAGGGCATCTACAGGCGCAAAAGGGAGATACTCCGTCGTTCTTAGTATCCTGATCGTGGGGCTAATTCTCATCTTACTTACCGAGGGTAAAACAGGGGCAGAGTGGTATTTTATACTGCCCGTTATCACAATAATTGTAAGTACCTATCTCGAGAATACAGAGGGTATTTTTTTTAAGGAAAGTTTACTCTGGTTAGTTCTGGTTTTACCTATTATAATTCAACTGGTGGGAGCATGAAACAGTCACTAGAACATCTAGAAATTGAGCTTAAAAAACGCTGGAAACATCCCTACCACTGGAATCGTAAACAAAGTGACGATTGGGACCATGCCACTCGATTTATTTATAAAACATCCTCTTGGGATCAGGTCTTAGATGAGATAAAACATTACACCCTTGAAAATAATTTTGATCGATACTCTTTTTTCAACTATGCTATAAATCGCTGGTATAATTTCTGGAGCGCCCAAGCTGTAGAAAGTTTGTTTACTGCAATGCCAGGTTTTGCTGCAAATCCTCAACCTCTTGAAAATCAGTATGACTTCAAATGGTTAGGAGAGCCTATAGATCATAAAACGAGTGTGTTTCCTAAAGGGTTTGGGGAGAGTTACGCTTTCGCGAAAGCGCACAAAAAACAGCTCATCCATTGGTTTTACAAGCATCAAAGTACAGGGCAACGCTTTCATTTAAACAATAGACTTTTTATAGTGGTGCACGATAAAAACGGGGATCACTGGAAAGTCAAGGCTGAGGTTGATTTACTACGGGCGGCGATAGAACCTTATGGAAAACAAAATACTCCCGCGGTAATGGAAGAACTCTCTCTAGTAGAAGGAAAGAAAACGCTGGCTGATATAATCTGGGTGTCAAGATGAATTATATAGGCTCAAAACAACGTTTATTAGATTTCTTGCAGACCACCATGTACGGCGTCTGTGGTGATGATATAAGTAGTAAAGTATTTTGTGATCTTTTTGCAGGTACCGGGGCTGTGGGCAAAGGATTTAAATCAAAAGTAAAGACTGTTCTTGCAAACGATTTGGAATATTATAGCTATGTCTTAAACAGACATTATATAGGCAATCATAAAAGATTAGCATCAAAGGAATATATAAAAGCATTAAATGACCTCCCTCTTAAAAACGGTTTTATAGCGCAAGAATATGGAGAGGGAGGCACAGCAGGGAGACTTTATTTTACACAAGAGAATGCGCAAAAAATAGACGCTATAAGGTCTCAAATAGAGTTGTGGTATACTCAAAAAGTTATAACAGAAGATCAGTACTATTGTCTATTAGTTAGTCTTTTGGAAACCGCAGATAAAGTTGCCAATACAGCTTCTGTATATGGAGCATATTTGAAGAAAATCAAAAAATCTGCTGCAAAACCGCTTGTGATGGAAGCGGCACATTTTGAAACCACTAAAAATAAGCACCAAGTGTTCAATCAGGATGGAAATACGCTCATTAACACTATAGAAGGAGATATACTTTATTTAGACCCTCCATACAATGAACGTCAATATGGAGCAAATTACCATATCCTTAATACCATTACAAAATATAATATCTTTACACCACAAGGTAAAACAGGACTTCCTAAGTATAATAGAAGTTCATATTGCAGTAACAAAACTGTCATTACCAGTTTTGAAGAGCTCATAAAAAATGCCCAGTTTAAATACATTTTTTTGAGTTATAATAATGAGGGATTGATGCCTCCAGCGATCATAAAAAGCATCATGGAACGGTATGGCACTTATGACTTATCAAGTAAAGACTATCAACGTTTCAAGGCAGATAAGACAGAGCGACGTAATCATAAGGCGTCTCATACCATTGAGTATTTACATATTTTAGAAAAGAAATAAGATGTTTACAGAAAAAGCAAATGCAATCTTTAAAGAGGTTATAGATACCTACCATCATATTAATACGGTAGACCAACCATTTGTAAATAAGTATGATAAAAATGACGATCTTCTTGCTCACTTACTCTATCGTAAATGTTGGATAGATACCGTGCAGTGGCATTATGAAGACATTATACGCGATCCCCAGATAGATCCTGTTGCAGCGCTTACCCTAAAACGTAAGATCGACGCTTCAAATCAAGATCGTACAGATATGGTTGAGTACATAGATAGTTACTTCCTTGAGAAATATAAAGATGTCACTGTAAAGCCAGATGCCACCATAAATACAGAGAGCCCTGCTTGGGGGGTAGATCGCTTATCCATCCTTGCTCTAAAGGTGTATCATATGGAAGAAGAAGCAACTAGAAATGACGCTAGTGAAGCACATAAAAATGCATGTCAAGCAAAACTTGATATCCTATTAGAACAGCGTACAGACCTCTCTACGGCGATAGATACCTTACTTAATGATATCTCAAAAGGAGATAAGTATATGAAAGTCTATAAGCAAATGAAGATGTATAATGATGACGAGTTAAACCCAGTCTTGCGCAACATAAAAAAGTAAATCAGAGCATCTTGGGTTTTTGAGATTAGATCTTACGGGAAAAATAAATTATGCCAGCAACTAAGCATCTACTTATCATACGTCTCTCAGCGATGGGTGATGTTGCAATGACGATGCCTGTTGTTTACGCTTTCGCGAAAGCGAATCCTACCTTAAAAATCAGCTTTTTATCAAAATCTTTTTTTAGACCCATCGTAGCGCAGCTGCCTAACGTTACCTTTATACCAGCTGAGGTAGAAACCATACACAAAGGAGTGAGTGGTATGTGGAAGCTATCACGCACACTTAAAAAAATGGGAATCACTCACGTGGCAGACTTACACAATGTGATTCGGTCAAAAATGCTCAGAGCCTTTTTAAACTTACCAAGCGCAAGTATAGATAAAGGGCGGCAGGAAAAAAAGGCATTAACAAGTGTAGAAAATAAGGTCCTTAAACAACTTACCACAACCATAAAGCGCTATCAAATTACTATTGATGCGTTGGGATTTGAAAAAGTGACTCCCCTTAGTCTTCCAAAACCTAATCGCTCCGAAGCTGTTACGAAGTTTACAGAATCCAGTCAAAAAAAATGGCTAGGCATAGCACCTTTTGCTGCTCATAGTGGAAAGCAATATCCCGCCGATTTAATGAATAAAGTGATTTCTGAGGTAGACAAATTAGAGAGTTATGATATATTTCTTTTTGGTGCACCTAATGAGAATGCTGCCTTAGAAGAACTGTCCAAGGATTGCAAAAACACCAAGATTGTTGCAGGTTCTCTACCATTTAATGAGGAAATAACTTTAATTGGTCAGTTAGATGGGATGCTTTCCATGGATAGTGGGAATGCACATCTTGCAGCTATGTTTGGCGTTCCAACGATTACACTTTGGGGAGTAACGCACCCCTACGCTGGTTTTGCCCCCTTTAATCAAGAGCATAATTGTATACTCTCAGATAGAGCGCAGTTTCCTGAGATTCCGACATCAATCTATGGCAATCTGGTGCCAGAAGGTTACGAGGAGGTTATGAGAACTATCCCACCAGCGGCTATTTTAAGTAAGATACAAGAGCTGGTCTAAGCATATTTAATATGCACGCATAGTAGTTTTGGTTATATTTGTGTAATTACGATATGCAGATCTAAGTTCAACCATTACCGTACTTGAGAATTTTATCTTCTTATCACCAATCTGTAGAGACCGAAAATTTATGAGCGCACAAAAACCTTCATTACAAGAATTACTAGGCATCAAACATCCTATCATTATGGCGCCTATGTTTTTAGTATCTAATGTCGCTATGCTCAAAGCGGGGATGGAAAATGGTATCGCCGCCTGTGTACCAGCACTCAATTACAGAACGATAGAAGAACTTAAGGCCGCTATAGAAGAACTCAAAGCAGCAAAAGTTCCCGGAGGATCTTTTGGGATCAATTTGATTGTAAACAAATCAAATATGAAATACCCAGCGCAGCTAGAAGCTGCTTGTGAACTGGGTGTAGACTTCATAATTACCTCCCTTGGATCTCCACAAAAAGTTATTGAGCAGGCAAAGCCTAAAGGAATCAAAGTATTTTGTGATGTAACAGACCTTGCCTATTCAAAAAAAGTAGAAGCTTTAGGTTGTGATGCATTAGTTGCTGTAAATAATCAAGCAGGTGGCCACCGTGGTAATATTGATCCAGAAGCGCTTATTAAAGAACTTGATAAAAACTGTAAAATCCCAGTTATTTCTGCCGGAGGTGTAAGTAACAAGGCAGATCTAGATAGAATGATCTCTTATGGGGCGATTGGAGCAAGCATTGGGAGTCCATTTATAGCATCAGAAGAAGCGCCTGTATCAAATGAGTATAAGCAGGCTTGTGTTGATTATGGAGCAAAGGATATTGTAATGACTCAAAAAATTTCTGGTACGCCATGTACGGTAATTAATACCCCTTATGTTCAAAAAATAGGTACAAAGCAAACGTGGATAGAAAAGATTCTTAATAAAAATAAGAAGCTTAAAAAGTGGGTAAAAGCCATACGCTTTGCAAAAGGAATGCGCGATACTACAAAAGCGGCTCAAGGAGCAACTTATAAAACCGTTTGGGTAGCTGGCCCAACTATAGAAGAGACAACGGCTATTGAACCTGTTGCTACGATTATTAAGAAGTTTATTTAAACAGAATACAGACTGTACACCTTTAAATAACTAAGTAAATTCAGAATCAGTCTACTTGTTTGGTGTATTTGTAAGAAGCAAGATCTTTAATGCTATCTATCGGGTGTGAAATACCATTCTTGATTAAGATATTTTTTGTAGAAATGTCCAGTATATCCTGATAATAGTGATCTGTGAGAAGGATGCCTTTTTTCGCTTTAAGCGAAATAAGTAACTCTTTTATTTTTTCTTTATACAGCGGCTCAATCATTGAAAACGGTTCGTCAAGCAGTAAAAATGGGTGACTCAGATTTGCAATGAGCAGTAATTCAAAATACCGTAGCTCACCTAATGAAAGGGCTCCTACTTTTCTTATCGTAACTTTTTCAATAAAAGGCGCTCTAAAAATTTTGTCTTGATCGTCACCTCGCTCATAAAATAGCGGAATAATATCACGCACTTTAAGGTGTTTTGGTAAAAAGCTTTCTTGAGGTAAATAACCGATGTACTGTTGTGGGATAATCTCTTTTGGGCGCAACACTTTCCCATCTAGTTGTAAACGTATCGCATCTGCCTTTAAAGTGCCAAAAAGTATTTTAAGCAAGGTCGATTTGCCGCAGCCATTTTTTCCAAAAAGGCCTAAAATTTCGCCTTGAGCTAGTGTTAACGTTACATCTGTAAGCACTTTCTTTTGACCAAAAGATTTTTGGACCGATTGTAAATGAAGTGCGTGACTCATAAGAATGGAATACTTATGAGCAGTAAAACAGTAGCAACACAAAAATTTATAGCCCACGTACGTATAATGAGAAAACGTTTGGTAAAGCCTAAGTTGTAGTACATATAGTACTGTTGCTTCTGGAAATATTGAAATGCGAGAACTCCCAAACCGGTTCCGAAAACACCAAAAACAACCAGCGTGGTTACGAGTGCATCTAACAACCGATCACGCATAGGTAATGTAGCAAGACCAAAAAGCACGCAAATGGCGAGAGCATATAAAGTAACGTCGCGGTAGTAGGTGTACACGATATAAAGCTACTAATTTATAAGAACCTATAAGGTTGTTGCTTACACATCATCATAATCTACCACCACCTTAGCAGAGGTAGGGTGCGCTTGACAAGTGAGTACCAACCCTTCGGCAACCTCGGCATCTGTGAGGATTTGATTTTGAGCCATCACAGCTGTACCTTCTGTAATACGAGCAATGCAACTACTACAAATCCCTCCTTGGCAGGAGTGTGGGGCATCGATATCTTGATCTAATGCGGCATCTAAGATATTCTCATCTTGTGCCATTGTAAATTCAAACTCCTCATCATCACATAGTACTTTAATGGATGTCTTACCTTCAAGATCTACAGCTACCGTCTCGGTATCTGAGCTCGCCGTAAAAAGTTCAAAGTGAATCTTGTCTTCCGGGCTTCCATTTTCGGTAAGTACCTTTGTAACTTCCTTAATCATAGGTTCTGGACCACATAAGAAGTATGCGTCAAATTCGTGAGAAGCATACTTATTTTTCACTACAAAATTAACCGTAGACTTCATTATTCTTCCAAAATGAGCTCCATCTACACGTGACTGAGAATAGATAAACTCGATCGAAAATCGGTCTTTGTAGGTCTTTCTCAGTTCTAGCAAATCATCAAGGAACATCGCTTCTTCTGGGGTTCTATTGCCATACACAAGCACAAACTTACTCTCAGTAGATTGGGCAAGTGTGGCTTTAATCATAGATAGTATGGGGGTAATTCCAGAGCCAGCTGCAAAGGCTGCGTAATTTTTTGCTTTCGCGAAAGCGGACTCTTCAATTTTAAACCTTCCCTCTGGTGTGTGTACCTCCAGAGTATCACCTTCCTTGAGAGTGCGATTTGCATACGTTGAAAAAACACCATCTTTTACCTCCTTAACGGCAACAGTGAGTCCTTCTTGTGGAGCGCTACATAGTGAATAGGCACGGCGTACCTCTTTACCATCAATTTCTGTTTTTAAAGTAATATATTGTCCTGCAGAAAAATGATAGTCAGTTTTAAGATCTTCTGGAACTGAAAAGGTTATCGTCACAGAGGCATCTGTAATACGTGTAATCTTTGCTATATGAAGTGTATGGAATTGAGACATTTTAATTTTTTGTGTAAAAATACAAAGCAATGTGTTTTAAGTGTAACAATCTATGCAGTTTAAACACCTATAGCGCACTAAACAATCAAAAAAATGGTCAAACAATTTTTAAGTCTTGAGTGGAAAGGTTTTTTTAGAAGTGCTTCTTTTCAAACCAATCTTGCACTTAAAATCCTTATGATATTTGGGGCTTTAATGATGGTGCTATATCTAGGAGGCGCTGGAGTGGGCATTTACTTTATATTGGAAAAAATGGGTTTTGAGCCATTTGCAACCATTAATAGCTTTATGATTTATTATGTGGTAGGGGATCTCATTATACGCTACGTAGGTCAAAAAATGCCGGTAGTAAATATTAAGCCGTTATTGTTATTACCTTTTAAAAAGACAAAAATTGTAAAGTTTGCGCTAGGTAAAACGGTTCTTGCCTTTTGGAACTGGATGCACGCTTTTTTCTTTGTACCTTTTTCTATAGTCCTGATTGTACAAGGGTTTGATCCCTTGGGAGTACTAGCTTGGCATATTGCCATGTTTGCTTTTATCTACGCAAATAATTTTATCAATGTTTTTTTGAATGATAAGTTAGGTCTGGTCATAGGCTTAGGAGTCATTTTTGGGGGCTTAGGATTTGCTCAATATTATGGGTATTTTGATGTAACCGTTTTTACGCAGCCTTTTTTCCAGAGTCTTTATGAGCAATTGTGGCCAGCAATCTTTCCGATTTCACTATTGGTGGTAGTTGCGACTATCGCTTTTAAGTATTTTCTCGCTAGGCTCTATCTAGATGCAGGTCTTGCAAAAAAGGCAAGTGTAGCTTCTGGGGGTGATCTAGGATGGCTTGATCGCTTTGGGAAGCAGTCTACATTTCTCAAAAATGATATACGCTTAATACTTAGAAATAAACGGTCTAAAACGACTGTATTTATGAGTGTTATGTTTCTTTTTTATGGATTATTATTTTTTGGTAATGCTATTGAAGTTTATAGTGGCCCTTTCTGGAGAATGTTTGCTGCAGTGTTTGTTTCTGGTGGATTCTTGTTCAGCTTTGGTCAATTTGTACCTTCTTGGGACAGCGCGTATTACCCTCTTATGATGACTCAAAATATTGCGTATAAGGAATACTTAAGATCTAAATGGTTGCTTGTAGTTATTGCCACTTTCTTTTCGGCTCTTTTATGTATTCCATATGTATATTTTGGTTGGGATGTCTTACTAGCAGTTTTAGT
>CAWUIT010000022.1:0-17796 GCA_963922345.1 uncultured Dokdonia sp.
TTTAAGGAATACGTTCTTTTAATTAAGATAGTATAATGGCAAGCATTTTGCTTGCAAGCTCTTATGGGAGTTACTAAGATATAGGTCACACTAAGTGATCGGTAATTGTAAACTTTAATTTATCTCATAACATGAAGAGACGTTATTTACTATTAGTAGTATTGCTTCCTGTTGTATTAACAATATCTTCAGGTTTCATCATCAAGGATGATGAGGGCAATGCGATCGCCGCACAATGGTTCAAGAAGCAGGCTGAAACATTAGTTACGCCTACTCTTGAAGAAATTGTACATGATTTTCCAGGAGGATTTAACAGCCCTATGATTGGATCATCATATATTGGCTTTAAAGAAGCTCTAGCTTTTAGCGAGTCCAGTGGTAATTACTTTGCAGTTAACAGATTGGGTTACAAAGGCAGATACCAATTTGGTAAATCAGCTCTTAAATGGGTTGGTGTCAAAAGTGCAAATACTTTCCTCAACACTCCAGCTTTGCAAGAAAGTGCATTTGATGCACTTGTAGCAAAGAATAAATATGTTTTACGTGATTACATCAACGCCTTTGATGGTAAAATTATAGGAGGATTTGAGGTTACCGAAAGCGGACTCATAGCTGCGGCACATCTTTGTGGAGCTGGAAACGTCAAGAAGTTTCTAGATTCTGATGGTGAGTATATTTTTGCAGATGCAAATAATGTTCCGCTCACTTCGTATTTAAGTCGCTTTGGCAACTTTGATACATCAGTAATACCCGCAGATGCGTCGGCAAGAGCCACTTTATAATTACTAAAAATCCGAGCACTAATAGGCTCGGATTTTTTATGCCTTCTATTCAAGATTGTTCATAACACTGTTATTAATATTTTCATTCCTTCGTAAAAATCCTCTTTTCTAAGTGTAAATTTATACTCGATAATGTCGTTGCTAGAATATTTGCGTGTGTTTTAGATTCAGAAAGATGCAAACTGAGAGAGATTAAGAGTATTTTAATACTCAAAATCTTACGTAACATCAAGTAAATGAGCATTGCACAGCGCTTTTAAGTATTTAAGCGAATAGGTTTGTCTACTATCAAAGATTAACGTATTTTTGCGCGCCGAAATAGAGGGCATTTTAAGAAAACTGTAATTAATAAGTTTTTGGCTCTCGAAAAACGAGTTTATGGTAAAGAACTTGATCAAAGTTACTGTACTACCTTGTATGTTAGGTATTCTGATGTTATCAAATAACTCAGAAAAGACATACGATTTTTCCCACTACACTACAGCGGGCTTAGAGCTAGACTTCACAGTAGCTCTTCCAGAGGAATCCATAGAAATTCCGTATCAATTCAACCCAACGCCGCTTACTACCAAAAATTTTATAGGATTTAAAGAGGCGCTTGCTTTTAAAGAGTCACGCGGTGACTACTTGACTATTAATCGTTTTGGATATCTAGGGAAATATCAATTTGGTAAATCCACACTAGATCTCTTAGGGGTTAAAACGGGAGCAGAGTTCCTGGAAGATCCTTTATTGCAGGAACAGGCTTTCTTGCTTAATGCTTCTAGAAATAAGTGGGTACTACGCAGAGATATTAAACGCTTTGAAGGGAGATGGATAGCTGGCGTGCGTGTTACAGAATCTGGAATACTAGCGGCGGCTCATCTAGCAGGACCCGGAAGTGTTAAAAAGTTTTTGAGATCTGGGGGAGAAGTAGGTTTTCAGGACGCTTTTGGGACGAGCATTCGAAGTTATATGAAAAGATTTTCAGGCTATGATGTATCTAATGTAGAAGCCTTCAAGAGACCTTCCCTTGAGAAGCTATCTGCAAGTCTGTAAGACCATTACAATAAAGATTAAAGTCTAGCATTTTAAAGCTAGACTTTTTTTATGCGCTTTCGCGAAAGCGGACTACAAATAAATCTTCTTCAAAAGTTAAGCTCTCGTGATTCTATCTAGATAAGAATACATCCTTACATCAAATGTCAGTTTGTCACATGTGCGAGTATGGTACTTTTTTCGCTCTGTAGACTTTATAAATTTTACAAATCAAAATAGAATAATATGTCAACAGGAAAAATTAATGTATCGGTAGAGAATATCTTTCCGCTTATTAAAAAGTTCTTATATAGTGATCACGAGATATTCTTACGTGAGCTCATATCAAATGCTACAGATGCCACTTTAAAATTAAAGCACCTTACCTCCATTGGAGAAGCAAATGTTGAGTACGGTAACCCTCAAATTGAAGTACGCATTGATAAAGAAGGTAAAAAGCTACACATAAGCGATCAAGGGATCGGTATGACTAAAGAGGAGGTTGAAAAATATATCAATCAACTTGCATTTTCTGGAGCTGAAGAATTTTTGAACAAATATGAAGAAGGAGCGAAGGATACGGGGATTATAGGACACTTTGGTCTTGGTTTTTACTCTGCCTTTATGGTTGCCGAAAAAGTAGAAATCATCACGAAGTCCTATAAAGACGAGCCAGCAGCGCATTGGACGTGCGATGGAAGTCCAGATTTTACGCTTGTAGAAGCAGATAAGACAGAACGAGGTACTGAGATAATCTTACACATTGCAGATGATAGTACGGAGTTTCTAGAAGAAGGTAGAATCTCAAGCCTACTTTCTAAGTACAATAAGTTTATGCCTATACCAATTAAGTTTGGTATGAAAACAGAAACACTTCCTAAGCCAGAAGACGCAAAAGATGAAGATCCAGCGCCTACTAAGGAAGTAGATAATATCATAAACAATCCTAACCCTGCTTGGACAAAACAGCCAGCAGATCTTGAAGAAAAGGATTATAAAGAATTCTATCAGGAACTGTATCCTATGCAGTTTGATGAGCCGCTATTTAACATACATCTTAATGTAGATTATCCATTTAACCTTACAGGGATCTTATATTTCCCAAAATTGGGTCAGGATATGAATATGCAAAAAGATCGTATCCAGCTATATCAAAATCAAGTATTTGTAACAGATAATGTTGAGGGTATCGTTCCAGATTTCTTAACTATGTTACGAGGTGTAATTGATTCTCCGGACATTCCTCTCAACGTATCGAGAAGTTATTTGCAAGCAGATGGTGCTGTAAAAAAGATTTCGGGTTACATCACGCGTAAGGTAGCAGATAAGCTTAAAGCACTTTTTAATAACGATCGTGAAGACTTTGAGAAAAAGTGGAATGATATCAAACTTGTGATCGAGTATGGAATGCTATCTGACGATAAGTTCTTTGAAAAAGCAGATAAGTTTGCACTTTACCCTACGGTAGATGATACTTATTTTACTTGGGAAGAGCTCGAGGCCAAAATTAAAGAGGCACAGACGGACAAAGATGGGAAGATGGTGGTTCTTTACGCAAGCGATAAAGATGCACAACACGCCTATATTGAAAGCGCTAAGGCAAAAGGTTATGAAGTGCTGTTATTGGATAGTCCTATCGTACCTCACCTTATCCAAAAAATGGAAACTAGTAAAGAAAATGTTTCTTTTGTAAGAGTAGATGGAGATCATATTGATAACCTAATTAAGAAAGAAGATGCACAGCTTTCTAAACTTTCTGATGAGGAGAAGGAGACTCTTAAGACAGCGATTACAGATGCTATTGCAACCACCTCTTACACGGTACAAGTAGAGGCAATGGATAGTGATGCTGCACCTTTTATAATTACACAGCCCGAGTTTATGCGTCGTATGAAGGAGATGCAACAAACTGGCGGTGGCGGTGGTATGAATATGTTTGGAAATATGCCCGAGATGTATAACCTAGTAGTGAATGCAAATCACGAGCTTGTTTCAGAAATATTAAATACCAAAACAGACAAGAAAAAGCAGCGATTAATCAAACAATCGTTTGATCTTGCAAAGCTTAGCCAGAACTTGTTAAAAGGGGAAGAGCTTACAAGCTTTATCAAGAGATCTTACGATATGATTAAATAATAAGTACATATCAATCGTAGTATAAGATTGACTGAGACCATCGCTTAGATTATTTAAGCGATGGTTTTTTTTTCCGCTTTCGCGAAAGCGTAACTTACCCATACATTTTGCGTCTAATGAATGAGGTGCTATTTACTACACCTATTGAGAAGTCGAAAATTATTTTAAACCAAACACTATGGCACGTACACCATCAAATATGCTTGCACTGGGCACAAAAGCTCCAGAATTTCAATTACTCGATACGGTGACACATCAATTGTGCAGTTATCATGATATCAAGGGAGAGCGTGGTACCGTAGTGATGTTTATTTGTAATCACTGTCCTTTTGTAATTCACGTGGTAGATGAGATTGTACGCATAGCAAATGATTATCGCGTATTAGGATTTGGATTTGTGGCGATAAGCAGTAATGATATTGAGAAGTATCCTCAAGATGGGCCAGAATTAATGTGGCAAAATGCGCGTAAAAACAGCTTTACCTTTCCCTATCTACTTGATGAAACTCAAGAAGTAGCCAAAAAATACGATGCAGCTTGTACGCCAGATTTTTACGTTTTTGGACCTAATGATAAACTTGTCTATCGAGGACAAATGGATGACAGCCGTCCGGGTAATGGGATTCCTGTAAATGGGAGAGATTTACGCGAGGCTCTTGATAATATATTTAATAGCAAACCACAGTCTAAACAGCAGAAGCCCAGCATAGGTTGTAATATTAAGTGGAAATAAAAAAATTACCACAAAGTCTCAATGCGAATAATTTCTTAAGCTAGATTTTGTGCTTACCCTTTTTCTGTTATTTTTACGTAAATCCCTTTAGGTTGGAAATCTTAGAAAATTTACGCATTCTGGACGGTATCGATATCTTATTGGTAGCGACCTTAATGTTTTACTTATACCGCTTAGTTAAGGGGACTGTAGCCATCAATATTTTTATAGGTATTGTAGTTATCTACCTTATCTGGCAACTCACCGTTTTGCTTAAAATGGAAATGCTCAGTACCATTTTAGGACAATTTATAGGTGTTGGGATGTTTGCTCTTATTGTGGTATTTCAACAAGAGATTCGTAAGTTTTTACTATTAATAGGTAGTACAAATCTTAAGGGAGGTCTTTTTAAAAACTTCAATTTTTCTAAAAAAGAAGGTTTATTAAATGTTGATATACACGCCATACTAGCTGCTTGTGAAAATATGGGCGCTTCTAAAACGGGTGCACTAATTATTATAAGAAGAGCGACTAGCTTAGAGTTTGTAAAAGATACAGGCGATAGAATGGATATTGAAGTAAACAGGCCTATTATAGAAAGCGTGTTTTATAAAAACTCTACGCTGCACGATGGAGCGATGATTATTGAAGATAATAAAATAACGGCTACTCGAGTGATATTGCCAGTAACTCAAGAACGCAATATCCCATTACGTTTTGGATTAAGACATAGAGCGGCAGTGGGTATTACTGAAAAGACAGACGCGCTGGCACTTATTGTAAGTGAAGAAACTGGAGCCATAAGCTATGTAAAAGATGGTGAGTTTGTTCTTTTTGAAACCATTGACGAATTGAGAATAATGCTAGAAGAAGAGCTGACCTAAATTTTTAGCGGGTATTAATTTAAGTATGCAAATAACCACCCTTCAATACTTACGATAATTTAAAAATATACTCCAATGTCAAAATTGTCACGTACTGAAAAGCGGGAGCTTAAAAAACGTAATTCCTTATTGCAAGTAAAAGAGACGTGTGTAAACTGTGGTGAACATATTGCGCTAGATCAACGATTTTGTTCTCATTGTGGTGGTAAGCGTATTTATAACCGGCTCACGTGGCGTAATTTGTTAGAAGATTTTGCAGATCGTTTTCTCAATCTTGAAAATAGTTTTTTAAAAACATTTATAGCGCTCTGGAAAAGACCAGAAGACGTTATAGGAGGCTATATGAATGGTATGCGTAAAAAATACCTTCCTGCCTTTAGCTACTTTGCAGTAGCCGTCTCTTTATCGGGATTTTATACATTTATTTTACAAGGCTGGTTCTTAGATCAGTTTTTTTCTGTTCAGGCAGGGATGTATGGGGCAGAGGCATTAACTGCGCAAGATGAGGCCTCGTTGGAAGTGACAAAAATGGTTACCAATAAAATGTTAGAGTATCAATCGCTTTACATGTTTTTAAGTATACCAATCTTTGCAATCATATCACGTATCGTATTTTGGAACTATAAGCAATGTAACTTTGTCGAACATTTTGTGATTTATTTATATGCCTATTCTCACGTCAGTATCATAACGGTAATTTTGAACTTATTAACCATGTGGAATAATACTCTCTACATGATTTCAAGTTTCCTTACTATACTACTGTTGGTCGTTTACATTACTTATGTATTAAAACGCTTATTCAAACTAGACGCAGCCCGACTTGTTCTAAAATTTGCTCTGTTCCTTGTTGTATCATTTTTTATATTTTTACTTACATTAATTCCTTTTGTAGCTTATGGTATTGCTCAAGGAGTAAAAATCGCTAAAGGTGAAGAAGTAGTTGTTGATGAAAATTCTGTTATGGGAGCTATGCTCAAACCTATAATATTGAAAGAGAAAGAGAGAAAGGAAGCTCAAAGAAGAATAGACTCTATCAAAAATGACAGTATCGAGCGACTTGAAAATACCTTAGAAATTACACCAGAAATGATTAAAAACAGACCGCAGTAATTTGGAGTTAATATAAATTTATATTTACGCGATTTATCCTCATAAATCCATCGTAAATAGCCCTAAATTTGAGTAAGTATTTAATTTTTTGAATAAACGACAAGTCCTGTCTAAGCAATGAAAATCTTTAAAAAAGAACTTACCAAAAATGAAATCTTCTTTTACGTACGTAGAGCCTTATGGATCTTACTCGCTTGGACACTCATTTCAAACCTCATTTTTCTTTACGACTATTTGACATTAGTTTCAGCCAGCGCACTTACATCAGATTTTGATTTTGAGGTTTCCTTTAAAGCCAATCTACTCGTATCTATTATGGCGGGACTGATTGGAGGGATATTTACCGTAAATATCATGGAATTATGGTTACGTAGATATGCATTCTGGAAGGCACTTATACTTATTACGCTACTCTACATTATCATAGCATTTATAGTGGGAACCATAGGAGCCTATTATTACTATGCAGATTATCTAGGATTGCACTTCACAAGTCAAGCGTTGTTTGATCAAGTGCTAGCTTTTTATGGAGAATATATATTCTTAAAAAACTTTGTAGTCTGGTTGTTCATTGTGATTCTCACACTAATTGTGCTTATGATCAATGATAAATATGGCCCAGGAGTTTTTCCAGATTATCTAATGGGTCGTTATTTTTTACCAAAAAATGAGACGAGAATCTTCATGTTTGCAGATATTAGAGATGCCACCCGCATCGCCGAAAAGCTGGGCGAAAAGGAGTATTTTAACTTCTTAAAAGACTTTTTTAATGATATCGCACCCGCAATTATGCAGACCAAAGGTGAGGTCTATCAGTATGTAGGGGATGAGGTAGTTATCACTTGGAAAATGAAAAATGGTATTAAAAATGGCAATGCCATACGCTGTTTTTATAGAATGAAGAATATCATTTACAAAAAATCTATAAAGTATTATAAGCGATATAGCGCACTACCTGACTTTAAAGTCGGGTTCCATTACGGTCAAGTAATGGTGGGTGAATTGGGTAAAATCAAACGCGATATAGCTTTCTCTGGAGATGTGCTTAATACTACTGCGCGCATTCAATCCCTATGTAACGAGAAAGAAGTAGATATTCTTGCTTCAAAGGCTTTTGCAGATTTGTTTAAGAAGTTACCTCGTAATACTCATATGATCTCAATGGGAAGTGAATTACTTAAAGGAAAGAAAGATGAGATCGAACTCGTTTCTTTTGAACAAGGTAATGTGAATTAGAGTATAAACGCTTTCGCGAAAGCGTAGAACCTATAAATCTTGTTAACTCGCCTCGGCCTGCATAAATTGAACCTCGTATAAAGCGCGATAGTGACCACCTTCCTTTTCAAGAAGTTCAAGATGTGTTCCCTGCTCTATAATTTGACCTTTTTCCATCACAATAATTTGGTCTGCTTTTTTTATAGTAGCGAGTCGATGTGCAATTACAATAGAAGTACGTCCTTTTGTAATTTTATTAATTGCCTTCTGTATAAGCTGTTCACTATGAGAGTCTACAGAAGAGGTAGCTTCGTCCAGTACTAAGATGGATGGGTTACTTACATATGCTCGTAAAAAAGCAATAAGCTGTCGCTGTCCACTTGACAACATAGAGCCTCGTTCCTTAACATTGTAGTGATACCCATTAGGTAAACTAGAGATAAATTTGTGAACACCTATAGCCTTTGCACTTTCAATTACGGCTGCTTCTGAGATGGTTGGATCGTTTAGAGTAATGTTGTTCAAAATCGTATCTGCAAATAAGAATACATCTTGTAACACTACGGCAATTTCACGCCTTAGATGATCGAGTTTTATGTCTTTTATATCTGTATTGTCTAACAAAATAGCACCGCTATCTATTTCATAAAAGCGACTTAAAAGATTGATTATAGTAGATTTTCCAGCACCTGTAGAACCTACGATGGCGATAGTCTGTCCTGGAGCTGCTGTGAGAGTGATCCCTTTAAGTACCTCTTCATCTTGTACGTATGAAAATCGTACATCCTTAAAATCTATTTGTCCTTTTACATTTGATAACTCCTTATTACCAGTATTCTGTATAGTAGACGAGGTGTCCAGAATACCAAAAACGCGATTTGCAGCCACCATTCCCATTTGCAAGGTGTTAAATTTATCTGCAATTTGTCTAAGCGGGGTAAACAGCATCTGTATGTAGCTTATAAAAGCAGTAATAAGACCTATAGTTATGATATCGCTTTGAGCAGCTTGTAAGCCACCATACCATACTATGAGCCCTATGGTTACTGAGGTGCAAATCTCTGCAATAGGAAAAAAGATGGAGTTGTACCATACTGTTTTATTCCAAGCATCCATATGTTTTTTATTAATGGCTTGAAATTTTTTATGCTCGATAGTCTCTCGATTAAATATCTGGACGATTTTCATACCGGTTACTCTCTCTTGTACAAAAGTATTGAGGTTTGCAACCTGCGTTCTTACATCTTCAAAGGCCACTTTCATCGCTTTTTGAAAAACCCTTGTGGCATATAATATAACAGGGAAAACGGCAAGTACGATCACAGTGAGGCGCCAGCTTTCATAAAACATAAATGCAAGCACGACACTCATTTTTAATAAATCTGCAATGATCATAAAAAGACCTTGGGAAAAAATGCTTGAAATAGTTTCTATATCTCCCACCGCTCTAGTTACTAATCTACCTACTGCAGACTTATCAAAATACTGCATTTTAAAGCCAAGCATATGATCAAAAAGTTTCACGCGAATGTCCTTTATTACTTGCTGGCCTATCCAGTTTGAAAAATAAATAAACAATAGCTGAAATAGTACTTCGCCAAAAAGTACTGCAGCCATAAGGCCTATATAGTAAAATAGATCTTCTGCAGATCGCTCTGAAATTCCATAGTCAATGGCGTTCTTTAAAAAGTAAGGGCGTAATGCAGCACATAAGGAAAGTGCAATTGCTCCTATTGCAGCAAGATAGAGCCTTCCTTTATAAGGTTTTGTAAAGGCGAGTAAGCGCTTAAAAAGCTGGGTGTCAAATGCTTTTCCTTTAGAATCTGCCATTATTTTTTATAAATTGTTTCAGGATACTCAATTGCTGTAAGATACAACCCGTGACCAGGCACAGAAGTGCCAGCTTGAGACCTGCTCTTTCCAGTGATTACATCGTGCATCCAGCTTACTGGTTTTTTACCTTGTCCTATCTCTAGAAGGGTGCCTACTATCGCTCTAACCATATTACGCAAAAAACGATTTGCCGAAATATGGAAATGATATTCTTGATTAACTTTTTTCCATTCTGCCAGCGTGATATCACAAAGATACGTGTTCACTTCAGTTTTAGATTTAGAAAAACATTCAAAGTCCTTATAGCTCAATAATATCTGTGCCGCCTCATTCATTTTTTTTAAATCTATATCATACTTTAGCAGGTATGCTTGCTCCGTAGTAAAAGGATTTTTTGAGGTAGAAATACGATATAGATAAGACCTACTTGTGGCATCAAACCGAGTATGAGAGTCACTAGAGACTTCAAAAATACGATGGATTGCAATGTCTTTAGGTAAAAAGCTATTGAGTTTATGCGTGAGAGTATCTAACTCATCTTTGGTAAGAATAGGCTCTTTTTGATAGTCAAAATGCGCAAACATCTGTGTTGCGTGTACACCCGCATCTGTGCGACCGGCTCCCATAATTTCAAGGGGTTGCCTGAGTATAGTGGATAGAGCGCTTTCAATCGTCTGTTGTACAGAACTGGCATTAGGCTGTCGCTGCCAGCCGTGATAGTTTTTGCCAAAATATGAAAGCTCTATAAAATAGCGCACCGTGTTGTACTTTTGTAGCAAATATACGCTTTCGCGAAAGCGCACTCAAATGAAAAAGATACTCCTCCTAAGTGATACCCACAGTTATATTGATGATCATATTCTAGACCACGTGGCCCAGGCAGATGAAGTCTGGCACGCAGGAGATATAGGCGATTTGAAAGTAACCGATGCCATCAAACACCTTAAACCACTACGCGCTGTTTATGGCAATATAGATGACACCGAAGCCAGACAAGAGTTTCCACTTAATAATAGATTTGTATGTGAAGGGGTAGATGTTCTAATTACGCATATAGGTGGATATCCAGGAAGGTACAAATCACCTGCGCGCGAGGATATCTACGCAAATCCTCCTAATCTTTTTATTTGTGGGCATAGTCATATCTTAAAAGTTATTCAAGATAAAAAGTTGGGGTTGTTACATATGAATCCTGGTGCTATAGGCAAACACGGATTTCATAAAGTGAGAACGATGTTGCGTTTTACAATAGATGCAGGGAAAATTGAAAATCTAGAGGTAATTGAGGTACCACGGTAGCTACTTAGACAAACGTCGAGGTAGCGCAAGAGGGCTTCATATTCTGTAAGATTTGTAGCATTACAGATTTGCCTTCCCAATCTGATATACTATCTTTGCACCTCATTAAAAAACAGGATAATGCAAGACGGAATATACGCTAAAATTCATACACCAAAAGGTGAGATACTTTTAAAATTAGAGCACGAAAAAACACCTGGAACTGTAGGTAATTTTGTGGCACTCGCAGAGGGAAATCTAGAAAACTCGCAAAAGCCTCAAGGAACTCCTTACTACGATGGTCTCAAGTTTCACCGTGTTATCCCTGATTTTATGATCCAAGGAGGATGTCCGCTAGGTACTGGGACAGGCGATGGTGGATATAAATTTGATGATGAGATTCACCCAGATCTCAAGCACGATGCACCAGGAAAACTGTCTATGGCAAATGCCGGGCCAGGAACTAATGGGACGCAATTCTTTATAACACATATTCCAACAAATTGGTTAGATGGTAAGCATACCGTTTTTGGTCACGTGGTAGAGGGACAAGATGTGGTAGATAGTGTGGCTCAAGGAGATGTGATGGAGAAGGTAGAAATCATAAGACAAGGCGTAGAAGCAGAGGCTTGGAACGCTGTAGAGGCTTTTAGAACTTTTGAAGGTTCAAGAGCTAAGCGTATTGCAGCAGAAAAGGAAGCACAAGAGGCAGAGATAGAAAAGCTAGCAGCTGGTTTTGAGAAAACAGCTAGCGGACTGCGTTACCAGATCATTCAGAAAGGAGATGGTCAGAAGGCAGAAAAGGGAAAAACTGTATCTGTACACTACAAAGGGGCTTTGCCTGATGGAACAGTGTTTGACAGTTCTTTTAAGAGAAATCAACCTATAGATTTTCAATTAGGAGTAGGTCAGGTAATTCCAGGATGGGATGAAGGAATTTCACTTTTACATGTAGGAGATAAGGCGCGCTTAGTAATACCATCTGATTTAGGATATGGTAGTGCAGGTGCAGGAGGCGTAATCCCTCCAAATGCAACACTCGTTTTTGATGTTGAGCTCGTTGCTGTAAAGTAAGTTACTTTTTTAATAGGTATATAAAAGGTCTGACATAGTTTCAGACCTTTTTTTATGCAAACTAATTTTATGTGCAATTCTTTATACATTTGGGGATATGGAGAATTTAAAATACCCAATAGGTACATTTCATGTGCCATCCCTTATCACTAAAGAGCATCTTAATGATTGGATAACCACCTTAGAAGAATTACCTTCAAGGATTCGTTTATTAGTAGAAAACTTAAGTGAAGAGCAGCTCGATACATCTTATAGACCTCAAGGTTGGACGTTGCGGCAAGTGGTACATCACCTAGCAGACAGTCATCATCATAGTTATATACGCTTTAAGTGGGCTCTTACAGAAGACAGCCCCATTATAAAACCTTATGATGAGCAGGCTTGGGCAAATCTCCCAGATGTAGAAAATGCGCCTCTAGAATGGTCCTTGAAACACTTAGAGGTAGTGCATCACAAGCTGGTACGTCTTTTAAGATTACTTAATGACATACAACTGTCTAGAACATTTATACATCCAGCAGACAATACAGTATTCACTTTGAAACGCAATGTGGGACAATATGCCTGGCATAGCAAGCATCATTATGCCCATATTTACAATTTATTGGAAAGAAATAATTGGTTATAGGATTTCTAAGTATTTGTACAAAGTATAAATAGGAACTCCTACCATTTAATTATGGAACTAGCCCAAGTAAAACCACTACCAAAAGCAGCTAGCACTACGGTATCACCTTCTTTGATTTTTCCATTTTCCCAAGCCTCTGTGAGCGCTATAGGAATAGAAGCGGCCGTTGTGTTACCGTATTTCTGGATATTATTATATACTTGATCGTCGTTAAGTTTAAATTTCTTCTGTACAAATTGAGAGATTCTCAAGTTTGCTTGATGCGGTATAAGCATATCAATGTCAGAAACGTTGAGATTGTTTTTTTGTAAGCCCTCCATAATCACCTCAGAAAAGCGTACTACAGCATTTTTAAATACAAATTGACCGTTCATATAAGGATAATAAGGTATATCCTCTTGCGGGTTTTTTTCTATCAACTCAGGCACCCACTGCTCTGTGCTTGGTCCTTTAAGTGAGAGCTCTAGTGCGTGTTCTCCCTCACTGTGTAAATGAGATGAGAGTATACCTTTTTTTGTGTTTTCTTCTCGAGAGAGAACGGCAGCCCCAGCTCCATCACCAAATATCACAGAGACGCTTCTACCTCTTGTAGTAAAGTCAAGACCACCACTATGATTTTCTGATCCTATAACGAGTACATTTTTATACATACCTGTTTTAATAAACTGATCTGCAGTGGCAAGCGCATATATAAAACCAGAGCATTGATTACGCACATCTAGTGCGGGAACAGTCTCCATCCCCATGAGATTTTGAACCTGTACGCCACAACCTGGAAAGTAATAATCAGGACTTAGCGTAGCAAAGACAATCATGTCAATGTCTTTATTTGTAAGTCCTGCACGCTCAATGGCAATTTGAGCAGCTTTTACTCCCATCTTTGCGGTAGAGTTACCATCGCCTTTTTTAATATGTCTTCGTTCTTTAATCCCTGTACGCTCTTGTATCCAAGCATCATTAGTATCCATCAGTTTAGATAGATCATCGTTAGTAACCACATTTTCAGGTACATATTTACCGAGACCAGTAATTTTTGAATTATACATAAGCGTTTTTTGAAGATATAATTTAGAGTAGTAGCGCTTTCGCGAAAGCATAACACAACCACATAACCAAGCAAAGATACTTTTTTAAGAGGGTGGTATAAAGTGTAAAAAGCGTTATTAGTATGCACGCATAGTATAATGACATTAAAGCATAAAAAGAGCGCCCGACTAAAAGCGCTCTTTCAAAAAACAACCTAACCAATAAAGTGTCACATGTCGTGGCACAATTATTACCGTTTAAGCTACTGAGGGTGTAGCTATATAATTTTTAAAATTGTTGACTTTAATTTGAGCTTTCAGATCGTGCATCAAATTGTAAAGCCCAAAGAAAGTCCTATTAATGTAGAGGAAGTGTTTACTACCTCTATTACCGTTCATTTTACGTATTTCTGTATCCTTGCTATATTTTTCACTCAAAACAGCTATTTGATCAAAAAACGTTGAGTCTCTAAAATCAAATTCTTCCTGATGCATAGGTTGTGTAAACAAGCTTAACATCTCGTGAAATAAAGCAGAGAAGAATATCACTGTTTCTTTATCATCATCTTCTCTTAAAATTTCTAGTTGGTATAATTTTTCTTCAAAAATCACTGGATTGTTGATGTTTGAAGGTTCGGCCAATTCAAAATAAGGAATATAGAAATCTTCTGGCACGTGTTTGATACAACCAAAATCTATAGCAATTAAATTGTGCTCCTTGTCTACTAGAAAATTCCCAGGATGAGGATCTGCATGTATACGTTTTAAAACGTGCATCTGGTACATATAAAAATCCCATAAAGCCTGCCCCAGCTTATTAGCCGCTTCTTGATCAGTATTATGCGCTACAAACTCGCTCAAGTGTTCACCATCCATCCAATCCATCGTTAAGATGCGCTCGCTAGATAAATCTTCGTAATAAGTAGGAAATTTTAGATTAGGTATACTCGCACAGTCTTTTGTCATAGCCATACTTTGTGCTATTTCTAAAGTATAATCCGTTTCCTCTAAAAGTTTATCTTCTATTTCCTTAAAAAACTTCTCTTTTCCTTCACCTTGAAGGTTGAACATTTTTTTTGCAATTGGTTTTACAAGTGCAAGATCACTACTGATACTGTCTGCGACTCCTGGATATTGGATTTTCACAGCAAGTTTTTTCCCATTAAGTGTCGCTTGGTGTACCTGCCCTATACTAGCGGCATTTACACTCTGAGTCGCAAACGTATCAAATAGATCTTCTGGATATTTTCCTAAATATTTTTTAAAGGTTTGGCGCACTAAAGGTGCCGAAAGTGGGGGGACTGAAAATTGTGATAGAGAGAACTTCTCAACATAAGCTTTCGGCATAATGTTCTTCTCCATGCTTAGCATCTGAGCCACCTTTAGTGCGCTACCTTTTAAACTTTTTAATCCATCGTAAATATCTTCTGCATTATCTTCATTAAGTTGATCCTTAGTGAGTGATGGATTAACTACCTTTTTACCATAGTATTTTGCATAGTTAGCACCCACCTTAACGCCAGTAGTAACTAGCTTTGAAGCTCTCTGGAGTTTATTAGTAGGTATGTGGTCTATTGTTTTCATATAAGGTCCTATACAGGATGTCTTTTGTATTATTTACTTGTTGCAAAATTTTCTTTGTACAAAAATTTGCCAAAATCGATAATGCTTTCTAATGGTGTAGTCTCAAATACATCAAAAATTGCATTAACAGATTTTTCAATCGCAACATCTGTTTTTTCGAAACTAGGAGAACTATCTTCCATCCAATACTTAAGCAAGAATAAAAATTGTACCCAAGCCCCTTCGCTAAAAAGTCGTACAGGATTTCTGGTGATTCTATAGTTTTTTTCATCGTTTCCTGCTTCGATTAAATCTGCTGCAAAGGATTTTAAGTGATTGCGTAATTCCTTCAACTGGCTCATATTTTTCAACATAGTTTTATGTTGATCAAGAGCATAAAGCACGTAGCTTCTATTTGCGGTAAGCAGTTCAAACATTGTAAAGAAATAGGAGAGCATCTTTTCCTTATTGGGATACTGCTCAAAATCTTTGTCCTTATGAAGTACCATTACTGTGTTAGAATGAAATGCATTCCATATTCCTGTTTTGAGATTCTCAAAAGATCCGAAGAACTTATAAAAAGCAGCTTCTTCAATTTTTAAGTCTTTACAGAATTTGTAAATAGTCTTTGGTTGCTCACCGTGTTCTAGCACATATTCCATATATGCTGAGATTATCATTTCTAGTGAAACCTCTTTTTTCTTAGTTGTTCTTTTTTTAGTCGTTGCTTTTGCCGTCGCCATAGTCGTTGTTGTTTATGGTAAAGATATATTATGTTTATAGTTGTTCAAAATTGTTTAAACAAAAGTTAAGTTAAAGTCGTTTCATTTTAAATGAAAGAATTATAAGATATGAGGTGAATGTTTGAGGTGATAACGCTTTCGCGAAAGCGTAATTAGATATGTAAAATGACACCTTGTCATATTTTTTCTACTGGCACATTCCTTGACTACTAGTAATCGTAAAAATTAATAACACTTAAAACATATATAATGAGTAAAATAATAGGAATTGACTTGGGTACTACCAACTCGTGCGTTGCCGTAATGGAAGGTAACGAACCAACGGTAATCCCTAATGCAGAAGGAAAAAGAACAACACCATCTGTAATCGCTTTTGTAGAAGGTGGTGAGATTAAAGTAGGAGATCCTGCAAAACGCCAGGCTGTAACTAACCCAGAAAAAACGGTTGCTTCGATCAAACGTTTTATGGGTAACAAATACAGCGAGAGTTCAAAAGAAGCAGATCGCAGTGCTTATAAAGTAGTAAAAGGTGACAATGATACACCGCGTGTTGATATTGATGGACGTTTATATACGCCACAAGAATTGAGCGCAATGGTGCTTCAAAAAATGAAGAAAACGGCAGAAGATTATCTTGGACAAGATGTCTCTCGTGCTGTAATTACAGTACCAGCATATTTTAATGACAGCCAGCGTCAAGCTACAAAAGAAGCTGGTGAGATCGCAGGTCTTAAAGTAGAGCGTATTATCAATGAGCCTACTGCAGCAGCGCTAGCATACGGTCTTGATAAAAAAGATACAGATCAGAAGATTGTAGTATTTGACTTTGGTGGAGGTACACACGACGTTTCTATCCTTGAATTAGGAGATGGCGTTTTTGAAGTACTTGCGACAGATGGAGATACACACTTAGGAGGAGATGACGTAGATCAAAAGATAATCAACTGGCTTGCAGATGAGTTTAAGGCAGAAGAGGATATGGATTTACGTAAAGATCCAATGGCACTACAGCGTTTAAAAGAAGCTGCAGAAAAAGCTAAGATTGAATTATCATCTTCTACACAGACAGAAATTAATCTTCCTTACGTAACGGCAACCGCTAGTGGTCCTAAGCACTTAGTACGTACATTGAGTCGTGCAAAGTTTGAAGCATTAATTGATGATTTAGTAAAAAGAACTATTGAGCCTTGCCAGACAGCACTTAAAAGCGCTGGATTGAGCACAGGAGACATTGATGAGATTATTCTCGTAGGAGGATCTACTCGTATCCCTGCAGTACAGGCAGCAGTAGAGAAGTTTTTTGGAAAAGCACCATCAAAAGGAGTGAACCCAGATGAGGTTGTAGCCGTAGGTGCTGCTATCCAAGGGGGTGTTCTTACTGGTGATGTTAAGGATGTACTTCTATTAGACGTAACACCACTTTCATTAGGTATTGAAACGATGGGTAATGTATTTACAAAACTTATTGAGTCTAATACAACTATACCTACTAAGAAGTCACAAGTATTCTCTACCGCGGCAGATAATCAACCTAGCGTAGATATACACGTACTACAAGGTGAGCGTCCAATGGCGGCAGATAACAAAACGATAGGTCGTTTCCAGCTTACAGATATACCACCAGCACAGCGAGGAGTACCACAGATTGAGGTAACTTTTGATATTGACGCAAATGGTATTATTAAAGTAAGTGCAGTAGATAAAGCAACTGGAAAATCTCAGGATATCCGTATTGAGGCATCTTCTGGATTATCTGAAGAAGAAATTGCAAAGATGAAAGCAGAGGCAGAAGC
>CAWUIT010000023.1:0-17598 GCA_963922345.1 uncultured Dokdonia sp.
CACAAGAGGGAATGCCAGATATGAGTAAGATGATGAAGTATATGATGTACTTCTCCCCACTTCTTATGCTCATATTCTTTAACCAGTACGCATCAGGTTTAAGTTTATATTACTTTATTTCTAATCTATTAACCATAGGAATTATATTAGTTATAAAGAACTTTATAATTGATGAAGAAAAGATCAAAGCAAAGATTGAAGTGAAGAAAGCAAAGCCGAAAAAGCAAGGGAAGTTTGCAAGAAAAATGCAGCAAATGATGGAGCAGGCAGAGCAGCAACAAAAGAGTAGAGGTAAAAAATAGATACCGCTTTCGCGAAAGCAAAAAAAAGACAAACTCCCAATCTATAAAATTGGGAGTTTTTTATTTCTAAGCATCATTGACTAATAAAGAAATTTTAATGGCCTTGTAACAAACTACGGAGTGTATCGTCTTCCTTATAACTAACCAATTTATTGATGGATCATCAAACGTTCATACAACTTGTAACTCCCTTTAAGGACAAGGTATATCGCGTTGCAAAGCGATTACTTGTCTCTCACGATGAGGCACAAGATGCTACGCAAGAAGTGCTATTGCGTTTATGGAATAAGAGATCTAGTATTAAGAAGTATCGAAGCGTTGAAGCATTTGCAATGACAATGACTAAAAATTATTGTTATGATAAACTCAAAGCAAAAGGAAGTAATAACCTTAAAATCGTTCACAATAATTATGAAGATCACGCGGGCAATACAAGTAAACACATAGAAGTTGCCGATGAGGTGTCGTGGGTTTTTAGACTTATGAATGACCTGCCAGAGCAGCAAAGACTCATAGTGCAAATGAGAGATGTAGAGCAGATGGATAATGCAGAAATCGCCAAAATATTAGATATGAACGAGACAGCGGTAAGGGTCGCTTTATCCAGAGCCCGAAAAAAATTAAGAGAAGAATTGATTAAAAAAAGAAATTATGGAATCTCATAACATAGAGATATTATTAGATCGCTACTTTGAGGGTGAAACATCACTTAGAGAAGAGACCTTATTAAGGAGCTATTTTCATAGCGATCAGGTTGCTCCTCATTTACAAGAATATACAAGTCTATTTAAGGCTTTTGAGCAGGCTGGAAATGAAAAACTTGATATTGAGATAGCACCACCTTATGAGAAAATAGCTCCATATCGTTATATAGGGAGTACCGCGGCGGCTATTGTAGTCGGTTTACTTATCTGGACACAGTTTATAACTAGCGATAATACCGTCACTACAAGCTATCAGACTGAAGAAATAGCCATTCTAAAAACAAAACAAGCATTAGGGATGATGTCCCAAATGATTAATCAAAGCACTACACAGCTGGATGTAGTTCAAGAGTTTGACAATGCTTCCAGTACTTTATTTAAATAATTAAAATTAAAACTAAAAAAGATGAAAAAGTTAGTAATGAAAGTAGCATTCCTGCTGGTTACCTTAGTGAGTAATGCACAAAGCCCTTTTGATAAGTTTGAAGATGTAAAAGGGGTAACATCTATTGTAATGAATCAAAAAATGTTTAAGCTACTGAGTAAAGTAGATTTAAACTCTAAAGATCCAGAAATGCAGAAGTACATCAACCTTGTAGATAATCTTGAAAACGTAAAGATGTTTACAAGCACTAATTCTAGTGTGATGGATCAAATGAGTACCACCATGAAAAGTTATGTGGGAAGCAACAGTCTCCAAGAGCTTATGCGGGTAAAAGATGATGGTAAAAACGTGAAGTTCTATTACAAAGAAGGTAAGAGTGATGATTATGTAAGAGAGTTTGTTATGTTCTTAAACGGTGATATGGATGGGGAGAATCGAGCTGTTTTCTTTCAAGTAACGGGTAACATAGATCTCAAACAAATATCTAAGCTAGCACAAGATTTAGATTTTAAAGGGAGTGATGCTTTGAAAGAAGTTGAAAACGCAAAAAAATCATAATATGAACACGTTAATAAAAACAGCTATTGTTGCTGTACTCGCAATCCTAACTCTTGCTAGTTGTAGCAATGAGCAATCCTTACAAGAGTACTATGTAGATAATCAAGAAAACGGTGATTTTATTCTCGTAGACGTTCCTACAAGCCTATTAGGTAAAAATGTGGAGTCATTATCAGACGAGCAACAAAAGGTATTTAAAACCGTACGTAAGGTAAATCTAATGGCATACCAGACTAAATCTGGAGATACAGCTGCAATGCAGCAAGAGCGAGATAAAGTAAAATCTATACTTGCATCAGATGATTATGAAGAGCTTATGAAGGCAAGTGGAGATATGGGACAGATGCGACTCTATTTCAAAGGAGAAGAAGATGCTATTGATGAGGTGATATTCTTTGGAGCAGATGATAACAAAGGCTTTATGCTAGCTCGACTTTTAGGAGACGATATGAATATAGGTGATATGATGCGACTCGCAGAGTCACTAGGCAAAAGTGATGTAGACGTATCACAATTTAATAGTATTATGGAAGTCTTTGAAAATCAGTAGATTAGTAAAAATGTTGATTATTAATACCTATTTGGCGATAGGTTTTCTATTAAAAAGCATCCGTTAGGATGCTTTTTTTATTTGGAGCTTATTGTAAGAGAGTTTTTGTCATTTAATATCCCGCTTTACGTTGCAATTCCTCGCGCCGGCTGCGCCAGGCTGCTGCGGGATTTACACTTCAATCGGGGCTAGCCGCAGCCTTCATTGTGTACTTGCAGAGTCACAATTGCACTTTTATTGTTCTATCAAAATTCAAAATTTTACCGCAATACTGTATCTTAGGCATAATCAATTTATAACTATGAAAAAATACCTGATTCTCACTGTAGTACTCTTTGTTACGGCTACGACTTTCTCACAATTTTTAGAAAATAAAAAAGACCTGGCTACAGAAAAAGGACTTTTTACTATGCATTATGACAGTAGTGAGGATAAAATATATCTTGAAGTTGACAATCTTGATAACGATTTTCTCTTTGTACACTCGTTACGCACAGGGTTAGGAAGTAACGATATAGGTTTAGATAGAGGCCAACTAGGCGGAACCGCAGTAGTAAAATTTCAAAAGGCTGGGAACAAATTATTATTAGTCCAACCTAACTTAAAATTTAGAGCAATTACAGATAATGTTCTAGAAAAAAAATCAATAGAAGAGGCATTTGCGCAATCGGTACTTTTTGGATTTCCTATTAAAGAAACAAGTGATGATAAATACCTCATAGATTTTACGCCTTTTTTATTAGAAGATAGTCACGGTGTATCTTCAAGGCTTAAACGAGCAAAAGAAGGGGTGTACAAACTAGATAAGTCACGAAGCGCTATGTATATGGAGCGTACAAAGGCTTTTCCAGAAAACATTGAATTTGAAGCCCTTCTCACTTTTAAAGGAGAGCCTACAGGTAGAAATGTACGCAGTGTGTCGCCAGATGCGAGCGCACTTACGGTCATACAGCATTACTCTTTTATCAAATTACCAGATGATACGTATAAACCAAGAAAGTTTGATCCAAGAGCAGGTAATATAGCGACTACATACTTAGACTATGCTACACCCATACAAGAACCTATCATAAAACGATTTGCAAATCGGCATAGGTTAGAAAAGAAGAATCCAAATGCTCCTATAAGTGAGGCTGTAGAACCCATTGTTTATTATCTCGATCCGGGAACCCCAGAACCTGTACGATCTGCCTTATTAGAAGGAGCGCGATGGTGGGATGAGGCTTTTGAAGCAGCTGGGTTTAAAAATGCTTTTCAAGTAAAGATGTTACCAGATGGAGCAGACCCTATGGATGTGCGTTACAATGTTATACAATGGGTACATCGTAGTACAAGGGGGTGGAGCTATGGCGCTAGTGTTACAGACCCTAGAACCGGAGAAATTATAAAAGGACACGTAAGTCTAGGTAGCCTTCGTATACGTCAAGATTATCTCATAGCACAAGCTTTGATGAACAAACCGTTTGCTCAGAGTGATCAAAATTACAAGCCTATGCTAGATATGGCGCTCGCTAGAATACGCCAATTAAGCGCTCATGAGGTAGGACATACTATTGGCTTTTCCCACAATTTTTCGGCCAGTACAGTAGATAGAGCAAGTGTAATGGATTATCCGCATCCCACGCTTACTTGGTCTGGAGATACCGTAAATTTTGATAATGCCTATGCAAGAGGGATAGGAGAGTGGGATAAAGTGACTGTAAAATATAGCTATGGTATACCATCATCTGGCGTTACTGAAGAAAGCTATTTAAATGATGTACTAGCTACGGCCCAAGAAAATGGTCTTCGCTATATCACAGATAGTGATGCACGTGCGCAAGGAGGAGCACATTACAAAGCACATTTATGGGACAATGGCGCAGATGCGGCAACAGAACTTGATAAGATGCTCACACTGCGTAAAGGAGCAATTGCAAACTTCTCTATTGATAATATACGCAATGGAGAACCTTATTCCGTTTTAGAAGATGTGTTTGTGCCTCTCTATTTCTATCATCGTTATCAAACGGAAGCAGCTGTAAAAATGATAGGAGGGCTCAATTATAATTATGCAGTAAAAGGGGATACAAATGTTGAGGTTTTACAAACACTTTCGCCAGAAAAACAAAACAGAGCGCTAGAAAGTGTTTTGGAAACACTATCTGCCAGTCATCTAGCAATACCAGAAAGAGTATTAGCACTTTTTCCACCAAGAGCGCACGGCTATAATCGTTCAAGAGAAAGTTTTAAAAGCAACAACGGCGTTAGTTTTGATGCATTAGGAGCCGCCGCTACGGCAAGTGATATGACGCTTAGTCTATTATTACATCCTCAACGTGCTAATAGGTTGATACAGCAGAAGGCGCTTAATAAAAATCAAAAGGGATTGGATGGAATGCTTTCTAGTCTAGTAGACGCAACAATTTATACTAAAATTTCAGATAACTATTTAAGAGAGGTTCAGCAGACCATCAATTATAATGTTTTAAAACATTTAATGAATCTAGCAGCACATAAGAATGCTATCCCACAAACAAAAGCAATTGTGCAACACCAGTTGAAATCCATTGTGTCAAAGTTAGAAAGTAAGTCAAATGATGCTTATGCTTCATTTATGGTAGACGAAATCACAGATTTCTTAAAGTTTCCAGAAAAGTTCGAAGTATTACCTTCTCCAAAAATTCCTGACGGTTCACCTATAGGATGTTTTGAGTAACGCTTTCGCGAAAGCGTATAAATTGAATTTATTATTTAAAAACAATTTGATTGATGAAAATTGATTTAAGATCTGATACACTTACACGACCTACTCCAGAAATGCTTGAGTTTATGATGGGAGCAGAGGTAGGTGATGATGTATACAAAGAAGATCCTACTGTAAATGCGCTAGAAGTAAGACTAGCTGATATGTTTGGAATGGATAGTGCTCTGTACTTCCCAACAGGAAGTATGACCAACCAAGCGGCTATTAAGATTCACACCCAGCCTGGAGAGCAACTCATTGCAGATAAGTACGCCCATGTCTATAATTATGAAGGTGGTGGAGTTTCCTTTAATAGTGGCGTATCGTGTAAACTACTTGATGGAACGCGCGGTATGATTACTGCCGCCCAAGTAGAGGAGGCTATTAATCCTCCAGATTTTTATCACAGCCCATTAACTACTTTAGTTTGCCTAGAAAATACGACCAATAAAGGAGGTGGGGCGTGTTATGATCTTTCTGAAATTAAAAAAATTAAAGAGGTATGCGATCGTCACGGGTTGGGACTCCATCTAGATGGAGCACGCTTATGGAATGCGCTTGTGGCTACTCAAGAAGATCCCAAATCTTATGGAGCATTATTTGATACTATATCCGTTTGTCTCTCAAAAGGACTAGGCGCACCAATGGGGTCTGTACTTATAGGAAAACAAAAGTATATGGATAAGGCTATGCGGGTACGTAAGGTACTAGGAGGTGGTATGCGACAGGTTGGGTTTATGGCCGCGGCAGGATTATACGCATTAGATCATCACATTGAAAGAATGAATGAAGACCACAGGCGTGCCAAAGAAATTTCAAATGTACTTTCGAGCTTGTCCTATGTTAAATCTGTGGAGGAAACTGAGACTAATATTATCATTTTTAAGTTGGTTGATAGTGTCAAAGCCTTAGATTTTCATAAATATCTACTTGATAATGAAGTAACTATAAGTGATATGGGTCAAGGAAAGCTAAGAATTGTAACACATTACGATTATAGCGAGGCAAATCACAAGCGATTTAATGAAGTTTTAAAAGATTTTAAAACAGCTTAAAGGTTGTTCGATCTGCTCTAAATCGTCTTAGTGAGTTGAATTTGGAAAATTTTGTGCTTTTTATCGGAGTTATATAGTCTTTTGTCTGCTAAAAGAGTTCTTAAAAAAAAGTTAACATACCGGTTTTGTGGAGTTGATATTTTTGTAGTCTGATGCTAATCATCAATATATTAACTTTTTAACTATCAACTATTATGAAAAAAATTCTATTCTTATGTGTATTAGGAGTATTTGCAGTAGCAAATCTTCAAGCACAAGATTTACCCACAAATCCCGAACCAGGGAAGTGTTACGTGCGCTGTACAACACCAGATATCTATGAGACTCAAAGTGTTCAAATCCAGAAGACACCAGCTTATAAAGTATTAAAAGTTGTACCAGCTCAATATGATACAGTAACAGAGCGTGTAATGGTTAAAGAGGCCTCTAAGCGCCTACGAGTAATTCCAGCAACGTACAAAACAGAGACTGTAACTTATGTAAAAAGTACTTCAGGATCTTCTTTAAAAGTAATACCAGCTTCATTTTCTAATGATTCAGAAACTATCGAAGTAAAGTCAGCCTATGCTCAGTGGGAGCTAGGTGCACCAGCTCCTGATTGTGCATCATCTAATCCAGATGACTGTCGTTACTGGTGTTATAAAGGATACCCAGCAGAATATACAACAGTATCTAAGCGCGTACTTGCTTCTGATGCTACGATACAATCTACGCCAGGTGGGTCTTCTAATGGTACCTATACTAAGCGAGTAATAGACCAACCAGCAAGAGTTGTAGAAGAAGAAATCCCAGCAGAATATGCAACAATTACTAAAACGGTATTAGTTAAGGATGCGACTACTACAGAAGTTGTAGTAGCAGCCACTTATGATTCTGTATCTAAAGAAGTTTTAAAGCAAAAGGGAGGACTTACGACGTGGAGAGAAGTAGAATGTGCTCTTGTTGAGTATCAAGCACTTCCTATAAATTGGAACACAAACAGTGCGACACTTACTCCTGCTGCAAAAAATATTATAGATACGAGATTAATGCCATTATTAGCTCAAAATCCTGGTGTTAAGTTAGAAATCGCTTCACACACTGATTCTAGAGGAGCTTCTGCTTCAAACCAAGATCTTTCAGAAAGACGTGCACAATCTGTAGCAAACTATCTTATCTCAAAAGGTGTTAACAATAGCTTGTTAGTAGCAAATGGATTTGGTGAGCGTAGACTCAAAAACCGTTGTGCAGATGGTGTATCTTGTACCGAGCGTGAGCACGCTGCAAACCGTCGTACAGAATTCCGTCTTATCAACAATTAAGACTATTTAAAGAACAACCAACCAAAGCAAAACGCCTTCATAATGAAGGCGTTTTTTATTTAACTTGGAAGTTTACAATCGTGATTAGTTTAAATAGTTGAGATCACGTACTATTATTTAAACATATCCATTCCTGGTATATTGGGCATCCCTTCTTTCGCAACAGCTCCCATCTCTGTATCGTGTATATTTTGTGCTTTTTCTAAAGCCTTGTTTAGAGTAAGTATTAAATAGTCTTCTAGCTGTTCTTTATCTTCTAGAAGAGTACTGTCTATATGTATATCTTTAATTCTACCACTTGCTGTTGCTGTAACTTTTAGATATCCATCAGAAGATGACTCATCTACTAAAACAGTTTTTAAACGCTCTTTAGTTTCTTCGGCTTTTGCTTTGGCTTCTTGTAATTTGCCCATTAACCCCATCATATCTCCAAACATAATTTCTTCTTTTTAGAATTAGATGACAAAGTTATAAAATGATAAGGTATTCGATTCCTTGAGTTGGGTATTCTTTAGCACATCAGTTGTACTTTTGCAACTGACTAAAGAAAAGTAAAATTGGCACAAAATGTACTTCCTCCCGTAGCACAAAAGAAACCGCACAAATTAGAAAAACACGGCGACATTCGCGTAGATGATTTTTTCTGGATGAATGAGCGAGACTCTCCTGAGGTCTTAGACTACCTCACCAAAGAAAATACCTATTATCACGCGCAAACGAATCATACTAAAAAATTCCAGGAAGAACTTTTTAATGAGATGAAAGAACGTATAAGAGAAGATGACTCTTCTGTACCTTATAAATACAATGGTTACTGGTATTACAAGCGTTTTGAGACAGGAAAAGATTATCCTATACATTGTAGAAAGAAAAGTAGCCTAGAAGCAGATGAGATCATCTTATTTGACAATAATCTAATGGCTAAGGGACATTCTTATTTCCATCAGGCAAGTTATTCCGTTTCGGAAGATAATACGATAGCTGCTTATGGTATAGATACTGTAAGTAGAAGACAGTATACTATTCGATTTAAAAATTTGGAAACCGGTGAACTTTTTCCAGAAGAAATAAAAAACACCACAGGAGGAGCCGTATGGGCAAATGATAATAAGACTGTGTATTACTCTAGAAAAGACGAGCATACCTTACGGGCTCATCAAATCTATAAGCATATCCTCGGTACAGACGCTTCTCAAGATGAGCTTATCTACGAGGAAAAGGATGAAACTTTTTATACCTATGTTTTTAAAACAAAATCTAAAAAGTTCATTATGATAGGTTGTGATAGTACAATGACTAGTGAATTTAGATTTGCACCTGCACAGCACGGGACTTCAGATTTTCAAATTTTTCAAGAGCGTACACGTGGTCTAGAATATGCTGTCTCTCATTATAAAAATTCATTCTACATACAGACTAATAAGGATGCGGCTACAAATTTTAAGCTTATGCAAACTCCAGAAAGTCAAACGCAAAAAGATCATTGGGTAGATGTCATACCCCATCGTGACGACACTTTACTTGAGGATGTAGAAATATTTAAAAATTTTCTAGTGGTGAGTGAGCGTAACAATGGACTAAATAAAATACGCATCAAATCCTGGGATGGATCCCAAGAGTACTATCTACCATTTGATAATGAAACGTACGATGCGTACCCCACCACAAATATCGATTTTGACACAAATATTTTGAGGTACGCCTATAATGCTCTCAATACGCCAGCATCAGTAATAGCCTTTAATATGGTCACGCAAGAGAAAGAGGTTCTTAAAGAGCAAGAAATATTAGGAGGTAATTTTCAGAAAGAAAATTATATAATGGAGCGCATATGGGCAACAGGTCAAGATGGGACGGCTATACCAGCGTCAATTGTTTACCATAAAAATACGCTCTTAAATGGAAGCGCACCGTTGCTTCAGTATGCATATGGTAGTTATGGCAGTACCATAGATCCTTCATTTTCGAGCATTCGGCTCTCATTATTAGATCGTGGTTTTGTCTTTGCCATAGCCCATGTACGAGGGGGAGAGTATCTAGGTAGAAAATGGTATGAATCAGGTAAATTATTATCTAAAAAGAACACATTTACAGATTTTATAGATGTTTCAAAATTTTTGATAGCAAATAATTATACCTCTCCAGATCATTTATATGCCTATGGAGGTTCTGCTGGTGGTCTTTTAATGGGTGCCGTTTTAAATATGGCTCCAGAACTTTATAACGGGGTAATTGCCGCAGTGCCATTTGTAGATGTTGTCACCACCATGCTGGACGACTCGATCCCTCTTACCACGGGAGAATATGACGAGTGGGGAAACCCTAATAAACAGGAGTACTATGAGTATATGAAAAGCTATAGTCCTTATGATAACGCTTTCGCGAAAGCATATCCACATATATTTATAACGACGGGTTATCACGATAGTCAAGTGCAATACTGGGAACCTGCAAAATGGGTAGCAAAGCTGAGAGAAGCAAATACTGCCGATACTAAAATTCTATTTTACTGCAATATGGATGCAGGTCATGGAGGAGCGTCAGGGCGATTTGAAGCCTTAAAAGAAGTCGCCGAAGACTATGCGTTTTTGCTAGACTTGGAAGGGATTACACATTAAAAAGTTCATTTCCTGTTTACAAGTGTCTGTTTACAGAGCTATTAGAAAGAAACAGATTAGAAATATTTGTAGTACTTTTGCCTTGTTTTGCACAAATGTTTTAACCAGAAACCGTGCAAAATACTAACCTAGATATATGAATAAAGATCTAAACGTGTTTGATAACGTATTACAGCTTGTAGGTAATACGCCACTTATCAAGTTAAATAAGATTACAGAAGGTTTCGAAGGAGACTTTTATGCAAAAGTTGAGGCATTCAACCCCGGTCACTCTTCAAAAGATCGTATCGCCCTTCACATCCTTGAAGAAGCTGAAAGTAAAGGTATTTTGAAACCAGGAGATACTATTATTGAAACCACATCTGGGAATACTGGCTTTAGTATCGCGATGGTGAGTATCATTAAAGGGTATGAATGTATCCTTGCCGTAAGCTCAAAATCATCACCAGATAAAATAGATGCACTGAAGGCAATGGGGGCTAAAGTATACGTATGCCCAGCAAATGTAAGTGCAGACGATCCAAGATCTTATTACAGCGTGGCAAAGCGTTTACACGAGGAAACTAAGGGATCGGTATATATAAATCAGTATTTTAATGAGTCAAATATAGACGCTCATTTCAACTCCACAGGACCCGAAATTTGGGATCAGACAGAAGGTGAAATTACCCATCTCATTGCCTGTAGCGGTACTGGAGGGACTATCTCAGGAACAGCGCGTTTTCTAAAACAGCAAAATCCAGAGATAAAGATTATCGGGATTGATGCATATGGCTCTGTAATCCAAAAGTATCATGAGACGAGAGAGTTTGATGCAACAGAAATATACCCGTATCGCATTGAAGGTTTAGGTAAGAATTTGATTCCTACAGCTACAGATTTTGACGCTATTGATAAGTTTGTGAAAGTAAGTGATGAGCAAAGTGCTCACACAGCGAGAGAGATAGCAACTAAGGAAGGATTATTTGTAGGGTATACAAGTGGAGCTGCAGTACAAGGTATAAAGCAACTTGCAGCCGATGGCGAATTTACTAGTGATAGCAAAGTTGTTGTCATATTTCCAGATCACGGTAGTAGGTATATGAGCAAAGTATATTCTGATAAATGGATGAGCGACCAAGGTTTTTTTGATAGTCAAAATGAAGAGGCGGCAGCTACAATAGAATACATAAAATAGCATTAAATTATTGTGTATATTTAAACTCCTACCTCTCGTAGGAGTTTTTTGTTTCAGACATATTAATAGCAATTTACGGCTAGTATAAAATGTCAAAAATGTGTACTTTTGCACCTGTTTTCAAAACAAGAATATGAAAGATTTATTTGACAAGATTTACAAGGATAAGGGCCCTTTAGGAAAATGGGCATCGGTGGCTGAAGGTTATTTTGTGTTTCCAAAACTTGAAGGACCTATTTCAAATAGAATGACCTTTCAAGGAAAGGAAGTAATTACCTGGAGTGTGAACGATTATCTAGGTCTTGCAAATCGTCCAGAAGTACGGGAAGTAGATGCAAAAGCAGCTGCAGATTATGGTGCAGCATACCCTATGGGTGCTCGTATGATGTCTGGACATACTTCTTTACACGAGCAACTTCAAAATGAATGTGCTGCTTTTGTTCAAAAAGAAGCTGCGTACTTATTAAATTTTGGATACCAGGGAATCATGTCTACGATCGATGCGCTCGTAGGAAAGGATGATATTATTGTGTATGACGTTGATACACACGCGTGTATTATAGACGGTGTCCGTTTGCATATGGGTAAACGCTTTACCTATAAGCACAACGATATGGAAAGTATCGAAAAAAATCTTGAGCGTGCTACGAAAATGGCAGAGCAAACAGGAGGAGGTATTCTTGTAATCTCAGAGGGTGTTTTCGGTATGCGTGGTGAGCAAGGTAAGCTCAAAGAAATCGTTGCGCTTAAAAAGAAATACAATTTCAGACTACTTGTAGATGATGCTCACGGTTTTGGAACATTAGGAGCAACAGGAGCAGGAGCAGGAGAGGAGCAAGGAGTGCAAGATGACATAGACGTGTACTTTGCAACATTTGCAAAGTCTATGGCCTCTACAGGAGCATTTATTGCTGGAGATCAAGAGATAATAGACTATTTAAAATACAATTTAAGATCTCAAATGTTTGCAAAGTCATTGCAAATGCAACTGGTTGTAGGAGCCTTAAAGCGATTAGATATGTTACGCTCTATGCCAGAACTGCGTGAGAAACTTTGGGAAAATGTAAATGCCCTACAAGGTGGACTCAAGGATAGAGGTTTTGATATAGGTACCACACAGTCTTGTGTCACACCTGTTTACTTAAAAGGAAGCGTTCCTGAGGCAATGGCACTTGTAAAAGATTTGAGAGAAAATCACGGTGTATTTTGTTCTATAGTAGTATACCCAGTAATCCCAAAAGGTCTTATACTGTTAAGAATGATACCTACGGCTTCACATACACTTACAGATGTTTCAGAGACATTAGAAGCATTTGAGGCTATTCGTGAGCGTTTGGATAATGGAACTTATAAAAGACTATCTGCGAAGGTTGCTGAAGCCTTTGGAGCGTAGTATTTCAAATAATAAATTGAAAAAGCCGATACTGAAAAGTATCGGCTTTTTTGTTTTAGCTACTTACGCTTTCGCGAAAGCGTAAATACACTATTTATTCTTCTGTAGATGATTGCGTCATCTGTAATTGATTGTCAAATTGTAATGTGCGTATCGGGAATGGGATATTAACATCATTTGCATCAAAAGCCTTCTTGATCGCGAGCATACCTTTATGCTTTGCTGTAAGCTTTTGCTTCCCATTAATACAATCTACCCAGTAGCGACATATAAAATCTATTGAACTACCTCCAAATCTAGTGTAAAAGAATTCTACTTCTTCATTGTCACCTTTTTGAGGAAAAGCTTGTCCGATAGTATCTTTAGTTAATTTTTCGACCATCTCTAAGTCAGACTCATAGCCCACACCGCACTCTATCACAATACGCATACGGTCTGTTACAGAGTAGTTTTTCATAGGATTATCTGTGATCGTTTTATTTGGGATCACTACAATATTATTATCTGGCTCTCGTATACTAAAGTTATTGAGTTTTATATCTTCTATAAAACCTACATAACCACTTGTTTCAATCCAGTCTCCTATGTTTACACGTTTTCTAAAGGAGAGTATAATCCCTGCTATTCCATTTGCAAGCGCACCTTGAAGGGCTAGACCAATTACAAGTCCAGAAACCCCAGCACCAGCTATGAGCGTGTTTAATGTTTTATCTAAGTTAAGAACCCCTAATGCTAGAAAAAGTCCTACTAGGACTACTGCCACAGCAAGCGCACGACCTATCAATTTCGTAATTGATTTTTGAGGTACATACCGCTTTACAACTTTTTGAGAATACTTATTTACAAAGCGTGATATAAAATAAGCGATGAGGAGGACAAGTAGGGCGACTCCTAGATTTGGTAAATTTCTGATGAAAGCTTCTACCCAGCCCCACAATTTATCTGATAAGTTACTTAGTGATTGGTTTATTTTATCCATATCTATTTTTGGTTGACCGAAATTTAGTAATATCTCTTAAGTAGCACAAAATCTTTAACCTACATTAACGCATTGTATCAATTACTTAAAATTTATTTAAGAATTTGCATGTGATTACGCTTTCGCGAAAGCGCACTCCTACGCTCTCACTCTCAGTTCTGCGCGATTTGCCATTCGTGCAGAGATCATTCCATCTATAATGATACCTTGCACCTCTTCTTTTTCTTCTGGGTCTAATTTTGGGTTAGAAACATCCTTATCTATAAGTGGAAAGGCAATGTCATAATACATAGCAAAATGATCTGACCCAAAACGCTCCAGTCTTTTCATTACAGGTACGTGCAAATCTTTAGAATAGAAAAGATGATCAAGCGGGAAGCGTAGCAGCCAGTAATTTGCGTGAAAGGAAGGATAAAGCCCTCGACCTACTCTGGGGTCTAAGTAGCCTGTCATTTTAGTAAATAAACGTGAAGTTTTTGACCATACCACATCATTAAGATCACCGCAAACGATGGTTGCATCTTTAGACTCTCTGCATTTTTTTCCAATAAGCATGAGCTCTGCATCGCGCTCCTTTGAAGTTTCATTTTCTGTAGGACTAGGAGGTGCAGGATGCACTGCTATTAGGTTAAAATCTTGATCTGCAAATCTTAACTCGAGATGAATTGAGGGAATATCTTTTTCAACAAGGTATTTAATCTCAGAAGTTTTAAAGTCAATTTTTGAGTACACGTGCATTCCATAAAAGTTGTCAAGGGTTGCTTTTACAGTATGTTCATATTCTGGAAATGCCTTTGACACGGCTTTATCCCAATTCTCATCAGATTCCATGGTGATAAAAATGTGAGGCTTGCTGTCTTTTATAAGATTGATAAATCGGTCATAGTCTGTGTTGGTCTGTAATACATTTGCAGTTACAAGCGTGAGCTGCTCCTCGTGAAAGGGACTTTGTGGTTTACGTCTACGATAAAATGGGGTGTACGGTTGTATGAGCCATAATTGATAAAGTAAAACAAGTGTCATTCCAACTATAAGAGTGTAATGAAGGGCAGTGTAGTCTTTCCAAAATAGAACGGCTAGTACAAGCAATACAAATTGAATAACGGCCGTTTGTAACCTTACAAAATCAAAAAATCGTATACTCCAGTGGGTTGCTGGAAGTAGCGGCAGTAATGGAGCAACGATAAATAGTATGAATAAAACAGTTAACATAGCCGTAAAAATAGAAAAGCATCTCAATAAAGTGATGCTTTTTACAATAGTTTGTGAGTTATATGTTTAACTGTCTCCTAGAAGCTCTTTCATTTTTGCTCCTAAGGCTGCCCCTCGCAAATCTTTAGCTATGATGATGCCATTTTCATCTAGAAGAAAAGTTGCGGGTATTGCTCGTACACCGTAGCTTTTTGGAATAGGATCTTGCCAGTACTGTAAATTTGATACGTGATACCAATCCATTTGATCTTTTTCAATAGCCTGTTTCCATCGTTCTTCTTGCCCAGGACGATCGAGAGATACACTTATAATGTTGAGACCTTTATCGTGGTATTGATTATAAACATTTACGACGTTGGGATTTTCCATACGGCAGGGACGGCACCAGGATGCCCAAAAGTCAACAATAGTATATTTACCTAAGGTTTCTGACAGCGCAAGTTCTTTACCTTCTGGTGTTTTTGCACTAAACTCTGGTGCTTTATTACCTACGCTAGCAAGCCCACTTGCTATGCGTTGCGATTTTAATTGTGCTATGTAATTTTCAATGCTTTGCCCAACTGCCGTATTTTGAATATCCTCACCTAGACTTGTAAAGTATGCTTCTGATTCTTCAATTTTTAAAACGTTAGCATTAATAAGATCTGATAGTGCCAGTATTGCAACCATTTTATCTGGATTGCTCTCAACTATTGCTTTTTTATCTGTTATAAAATTTTCATCTAAGGTTTCAATTTCTTCTTTAAGAAGATTAACCATTACACCGTCTGTCTCTCTTTGTGCTTTTTGGAAATCTCGAATAAGCTGCTGTTTTTTGATTCCGCTTTGCTGTGAGTTTTTTCTATACGTAGTAAAAAGTTCATTATCTAAGCTTCCGCTCACTAAAGAGCTATTTAGACTATCTTTGTATAACGTTATAGATAGAGGTTCGGAGTCTTTTACTAATAATAATTGATTGGAAGTGTCTCCCTCACTTAAAATTAAAATTCCCTTGCCATCGCCTATAGGTTTTTCAAATTTGAATTTTCCTTCTTTAACAACGGCGGTATCAAGCGGTATTCTTTTGTTATTTGAGCCTAACTCCTCTAGATAGAGCACAGCACCATCAGTCATACCGGGTGCGGTTCCTTGTATAGGTGTTGTTTCTTTCGCGCAAGCGTATATCAAGAATACGACAAATACTAATAAAACCTTTTTCATAAAGTTGTACATTTAAGTAACAAAAATAAGAATACTACGTACAATAAGGAAAGGAAGATGGATAATGACGGAGAAGTTATGAATAGAAAAATGCATTTTAAGGATCAGGAATTTCCGCTAGAACTACGTTTTAGTGCGGGAAAACTTATTACGTACTATCAAAATAATCTTTCTTCAAATAATGTACGCTTACAACAACGGGCAAAGGAAATTGAGGAACTGATTACAAGATATCCAGAACTTGAAACGGGAATAGATGAGCTTGGAAACATCACTAAATATCAAAATCAAATTGATAATTTACTTTCTGATTTATTTCCCTTTGCACTTCAAAATAATGAAATAAAAATAGCCTCAATGCCTTTTCAAGAGTCGGTTTTACAGTCTACACAGCGTTACAGGAATATATTGCTTAATGCTGGCGATCAGTTTATCCCAGAAATAAAAAACTTTAATGATGATCATTACTACATTATGGGATGTAGCATCATCTTAATGCAGTATTATGGCTTTAAAATAGACTTTAGAAGGCCTTTTTATTATGAAATACCTGACAGTACGGGTTCGACTAGGTTCTATAGAATGCTTTATAATGCAGATTATGTAGATATTGAACGTAAAGAAGATACTAATAAAATAACGCAAGAGGATGTTGATATTCTCTTAGATAACTTTGATAATGTAGCCTTGTGGAAGGAAAAGTTTCCTCCGCGTAGTTATATTTTTAAAGGGTTTGTAATTGCAAATCTTTATGATGCTACTGTAGAGGTTGCAATTTCAAACTTAAAGTCAGGCTTACTTAAGTATGAAGAGGCAGGTGAAGATTTTACACAAGATTTTAGACAGATCTTTCAAGCAATTTTCAATCTTCCAGAACTTCAAATAGGTTTTTCAAATTATAACAAAGAGGAGCAGGTTTTTGAATTGGTACCCTTTAAAGAAATTAGTAGCTACCTCCTGTACGGCGATACTGAGTCTTCTTGTGATACGATATTATGTAAAGGATCTTACAACGCTGTTTTTAACACAGGAGATTACTTTACAATTTCTGATGTAGAAAAGTATCATACTATGGATACTAGTATCAAGATGTATCAAAATCTTTATGAGCAAGGCATTCGAAGTGCGATCCTAGCGCCTATAAGGCATCACGGGACACTCTTGGGGATTCTAGAACTAGCATCACCCAATAAAGGAGAACTTAATAGCATTAACGCAAATAAACTGGCAGATGTAATGCCATATCTTGTAGATGCTGTTCTTCGTAATAAAGAGCAACAAGAAAATGAAATAGATCTCATCATACAAAATGAATGTACATCTATCCATAAGAGTGTTTATTGGAAATTTGAGCAAGAAGCAAAACGCTTCCTGAGATTACAACTAGAAGGAGATACCAATGTGCAATATAGGGATGTTGTTTTTAAGGATGTTTTCCC
>CAWUIT010000024.1:0-17451 GCA_963922345.1 uncultured Dokdonia sp.
CTCTCGTGATGCTATTGAAAAGGCTGTTAAAGAAAGAATTGCCAACTATAAAATTTACGGATATGGTCGCTGGGCGACTTTTCTTAAAGAAGGGATGCATTTTGTGGGTTGGTCAGGGCTCGCTTACTTGCCAGAATTTGATGAGATTGATATAGGCTACAGATTTTTAAAAGAATATTGGGGGCAAGGTATCGCTACAGAGGCTTCTAATGCCATCTTAAAATATGCGTTTCAAGAGTTAGATATAGAACGAATAGTTGCTATTGCTTTAAAAGAAAATAACGCTTCTATTAAAGTGATGAAAAAAGTAGGGATGCACTTTGAAAAATACGCACCTTATGAAGAGGGAAGTATAGATGCGGCGTGGTACACAATTACACACGATGATTGGAAACGACAAAACGCTCCGTAATCCTACAGAGAACAAAAAAAATCCAGCCGAAAGGCTGGATTTTTACTTTTTCATTTCAATTCTTTAGGGGATGCTTATGCCCACTCTTCTAAAGATTTTACTTCCGTTAAAGCATTCTGGATGCTGTTACGTTGTTTCTCTAGTAATGATCGTGTTGAGTTAGGTAATGTAGTCTCTGCGAGTACTTCATTATAAGCTTCTACAGATGCTTTCTCTCCACGGATAGCTTCTTCTAAAGTTGACTCATCGTCATCTGTAGAAAATGCTGTTTTTACATCCATCCACGCACGGTGCATATCTGCTTTAAAGCTCGTTCCTTTATCTACTTCTTGTCCAAAGCTTCTTACTTCTTCCTTGATCTCGTGTCCAAAATTATAACGGTCTTGTGCACGGTTTTTAAAGAAATTTTTCAGTCCTGGATTCTTTACATTTTCAGCTGCTTTCTTATAGCCAGCTTCTGCATCGTAAGACTTTGTTAATAGATCATTTAATTTATTTGATACTTCTTCTGAATAGCTCATTTGATAAGTTTTTTGTTGTTAGTAATACCTAAATGTACAGCTATTACTGCCTTCTCTGAGCGAGTTTAACCACCTTTAACTTGACCGTCAGATTATTAGCAGTAATTAACTTAAATCGGTGTTAAGCAGTCCTAAAGCCTTTAACAAACAAAGCATCTCGGGAAGAGATGCTTTTTAGTTTTATGAGGAGTACGCTTTCGCGAAAGCGTGTCCTTCTTAGTAGTTAATCGTAAAACCACCATCGGTGATGCTAAAGCTTTCTGCCGTTTCAAAAGAAAACTCGGCTACGACGATATTTGCATCTTGATCATTACTTACAATGTTGAGCTGACCAGAAGTGGCTGCTGCGGCACCAGAAGGGGTGTTGTATACGGCTGTAAATTCTGGATTTGTACCTAACTCATAGGTTCCAGGTGTTGTGGTAACAGGGAAGGTAATCACCATACTGTTTGATGAGGTTTGCCCAGTTACCGAAAGTGCGCCTCCAGAGACAGCACGATTAATAATAGTTGGGTTGAATATAATAGTATTTACACGCGCTGTAAAGGCATCTTGCGCCTCCTCATCCATAGGTTCATTTGCCACATCACTCAAAATCGGAACTTGAAAAATAAAACCTCTGCTAAAAACGACTGTATCTAGAAATGAAGGTCTAAAAGCGGTAAATCTAAAATCTCCAGAAACCGTGTTATTGCTATTTATGGTATAGTTGAGTTCGCCACTTGCTTCATCAGAGGTGGTTGTAAAAAGGTCGCCATTTGCATCTGTATACGCAGCAACATTGGGATTGTTTTGCCCGCCTAAGGCAATCTGTCCCTGTCCCTGATTTACAACTAGAAAATTTACAGCCTCAATACCACGCTCCCCACGTATAACTAAACTTCCATCTGGATTAAATACTGCACGACTATCTGATGTGCGGAAGAGGAGACTGTCTCGTACACCCTGAAGTGCAGGGCTATTATCTTCAATAGTGCTACACGATGCAAAAACAATAAGGCTTGTTAAAAGTAGTAGAAGTCCTCTCATAATAAAATGGCTATGTCTTTAACAAAAGTAGTTTTTTAAAAAAGATATAACGTAGTGAGTACCAGAAAAATTGTAGTATATTTGCACCCTTATTTAAAACAGGGGTCGGGTACCCCACAAATTAACTTATATGTCAGTTAAAATTAGATTACAGAGACACGGTAAAAAAGGAAAGCCTTTTTACTGGATCGTAGCAGCAGATGCTCGCGCAAAAAGAGATGGTAAATACTTAGAAAAAATAGGTACTTACAATCCAAACACAAACCCAGCACAAATCGATCTTGATGTAGATGGTGCAGTAACGTGGTTACAAAATGGAGCGCAGCCTACTGAAACGGCAAAACGTCTATTATCGTACAAAGGAGCAATGCTCAAAAATCACCTTGCAGGTGGTGTACGTAAAGGAGCACTTACAGAAGAGCAAGCAGAAGAGAAATTTAACGCTTGGTTAGAAGAAAAAGCTTCAAAAGTAGAAGCTAAGAAAGGAGATCTTTCTAAAGCAGAAGAAAAAGCAAAAGCTGATGCTCTTGCTGCCGAAAAAGCAGTAAACGAAGCTCGTATCAAAGCAAACGAGCCTGAGCCAGAAGTACCTGCAGATGCAGAAGATGCACCTGAAGCTCAAGGAGAAGAAGCAGCAGCAGACTCTGAAGAGTAAATAATACTGTTTGAGACCTTACGGTCTTGAACAAACCATTTAAAACGCCTTGATAGCCATATCAAGGCGTTTTTCCTTGGAATAAATAGAACAATGCCCAACCCATAGAAGTGGTAATACGAACTAGAACTATTATTTTTACATCTTATGAAAAAAGAAGAATGTTTCTATCTCGGTAAGATTGTGCGTAAATACAGTTTTAAAGGTGAATTACTGGCAAAACTTGATACAGATGAGCCAGAGAAGTATGTAGAGATGGACTCGGTGTTTATAGACTTTGGTCCTAGTCTTGTGCCTTATTTTATTGAGTCTTCTCAATTGCATAAATCTACGCTGCTGCGAGTAAAGTTTGAAGATATAGACACAGAAGAAGATGCAGATGATATGATAGGCGCAGGATTATATCTGCCCCTTGATCTACTGCCAGAACTTACAGGAGATCAATTTTATTTTCACGAGATAGTAGGCTTTAAGGCGGTAGATTCTAACTTTGGTGAGATAGGGGAGATTACCTACGTAAATGATAGTAATACCCAAGCCATCTTTGAAATTGATAGAGACGGCTCACAAGTATTGATCCCAATGGTAGATGACTTTATAAAAAAAGTAGATAGGCCTAATAAGCAAATACTTTTTGAATTACCAGATGGATTGATAGACTTATATATCTAATGTCTCATCGCTTTTTATTATGAGTTCAGAATACAAGAAAAAAACGATTCTTTGGAATACGATAGGCGTCTTGGTTTCGATATGGCTTCTTTTGTTACCTTTTTTTACAATAGTTGCATTTATAGTAAATATGATTGTACCCATTATTTCAGTTTTTTTTGCCATCAAAGCGGATGGTGCAATTGGCATTGATTCAAGAAAGTGGGGAGGTACGTTAATTCCAAAAATAGACATTGCTATACTTTTTCCATCTTTTGCATTGATATTAAAAAATCTACTCAACTTTCAATTAGTTAGTTACAGGAATATCTTTATAATTGCCTTTGTCATTTCTGTGCCTATTCTCATTTATCTTTTCAAGGCAACGAAAGAATACTTATATGGAATTAAAGCCTTTGGCGGTTTTGTATGGGGAATGATTTTTTACTTTACATATGGAATAGGAACTGTTTGTACCTTAAATATTTTACTGGATAGATCAGATGCAAAGGAGTATCAGTCAGTTATAACTTCTAAGGAAATAGAAAAAGGTAAAATGACGAAATACAGAATTGATTTTGAACCTTGGGGACCAGTGGACGAATATGGTTTGATGAGAATATCCAAGTATGAATGGGATGCTTTAGAAGTAGGAGACTCCATAAATTTATACTTAAGAGACGGTTTTTTTAATGTTTCTTGGTACAATGTCCCATAAATAAATACTCAGGTCAAAACTTAATCTAATAATTAATGTCTCACAAACCTTTTCAATTTAAACAATTTACCGTCGAGCAAGACCGCTGCGCGATGAAAATTGGTACAGATGGTGTGCTGCTAGGTGCTTGGAGTGCTGTAGACTTCTATCCAGATAGTATTCTTGACATTGGGACGGGTACAGGCGTAATTGCCCTGATGCTCGCACAGCGTAGTGATGCACAAACTATAGATGCCGTAGAGCTAGAGGATCACGCTTTTGAACAAGCTGCAGCAAATTTTGAAAATAGTCCTTGGGGCGATAGATTGTATTGTTATCACGCTCATCTTTATGAGTATGCCGCAGAGATTGATGAGGAGTATGATCTCATCATTTGCAATCCACCATTTAATACAAATGACTTAACAGATGCTTCCAGAGATTTACTTAAAACGAAATCAGAGCGAGATGGCGCAGCAACCCAAGCAAGAGCTCAGGCGCGTTTTGAGGAGTCTATGCCTTTTGAACTGCTCGTAGGAGCGGTGGCAAAACTACTTTCAGGAACGGGACGTTTCAACGTTATTATTCCTGCAGATCAGGAGGAAGATTTTATCCTCCTATGCTCTCGAGGACATTTGTATCCCACACGAGTAACCCACGTGCGAGGAACTCCATCTTCACAGATAAAAAGGAGCTTACTTGAGTTTCAATTTTTTGAGACCGAAGAGCGCTTTCGCGAAAGCGTAACCGAACAGAAGGAACTTGTAATAGAAACCGCTCGCCATCAATACACAGCAGATTACATAGGGCTCGTTAAGGACTTCTACCTCAAAATGTAAGGGGAATAGTATGAGAGTGAAAACGTTTTCGTTATTTTTACAATGCTAAAATAATTGCTATGAAACCAGATCTTTTTGAGGCACCAGATTATTACAATCTTGATGACCTTTTAACTGAAGAACATAAGTTAATACGTGATGCTGCTCGTGCGTGGGTGAAGCGTGATGTATCTCCCATTATTGAGCAGGCTGCTCAAGATGCTAAGTTTCCAAAGTCTATAATTCCAGGTCTTGCAGAGATAGGAGCTTTTGGTCCCTACATTCCAGAGGAGTATGGAGGTGCAGGCCTTGATCAAATCTCTTACGGTCTTATTATGCAAGAGATAGAACGGGGCGATTCTGGTGTGCGCTCTACCGCTTCTGTACAATCTTCATTAGTTATGTATCCCATCTGGAAATATGGTAATGAGGAGCAACGCAAGCGTTTTTTACCAAAACTTGCTTCTGGTGAATTTATGGGATCCTTTGGACTTACAGAACCAGATCACGGGTCTAATCCTGGTGGGATGGTCACAAATTATAAAGATATGGGCGACCACTATCTTTTAAACGGTGCAAAGCTGTGGATCTCTAACAGCCCATTTTGTGATGTGGCTGTAGTCTGGGCAAAAAATGAAGAAGGTCGCATACACGGTCTCATTGTAGAGCGTGATATGGAAGGATTTTCTACCCCAGAAACACATAATAAATGGTCTTTAAGAGCAAGCGCAACAGGCGAGCTTATCTTTCAAGATGTAAAAGTGCCTAAGGAAAACTTATTGCCTAATAAATCAGGATTGGGAGCACCATTAGGGTGTCTTGATTCTGCACGTTTTGGTATTGCCTGGGGAGCTATTGGCGCGGCGATGGATTGTTATGATACCGCACTACGCTATGCAAAACAGCGTATGCAGTTTGGGAAGCCTATTGCTGCATTCCAATTGCAACAAAAGAAGCTAGCCGAAATGATTACCGAAATTACGAAGGCACAATTACTCGCCTATCGTTTAGGACAGCTTAAAAATGAGGATCGCGCAACCTCTGCGCAGATATCTATGGCAAAGCGTAATAATGTAGATATGGCGATAAAAATTGCACGTGAAGCTCGTCAAATTTTAGGTGGTATGGGTATCACAGGAGAGTACAGCATTATGCGTCATATGATGAACCTAGAGAGTGTGATTACCTATGAAGGTACGCACGATATCCACCTCCTCATAACGGGACTTGATATTACTGGCGAGAACGCTTTTAAATAAATAAAACTTTTACACTTTCGTGAAAGCGTACGACTCAATGTAAAAAAGGTGCATATTTAAATGCACCTTTTTTTATTGAATAATCTTGGTAGATAAGATGCGTACATCTGTAAGTGGCTTATCACTATCATCTGTAGGGATAGCAGAAATACGGTCTAAAATTTCCAAACCGGAGACTACTTCACCAAACACTGTATAATTTTGATCAAGATGAGGTGCACCACCTATGGTTTTATATACCTCTCGATGGTCTTGGGGAAAGGAGTAAGGGGTCATCATTTTTTTATAATCAGAGGCCAGACTATCTATGCGATTCCGGAAAAGAGACATAGAATCTGCCGAAATTGTTTTTTGATCTGAAGCAACTTTATTATAAATGGTTGCCCAATCCTTATTTTTTGATTGGTTAAGAATGGCATTTTCGGCGAGCCATCCATTAATTCTACCTTGAGCTACTTGTAAAGTACTATCTGTTTGCACTTTTCCTTGTACGATATAAAATTGCGTAGAGCTTGAGGCTCGAGCACTATTTCCATTACGTGCTGCACCTAGCGCTCCTCGTTTATGAAATGCTCTTGGAGCAACTTCAAAAGGTACTGTGTAGGGAAGATCTGTTGATCCTAGTACGTTGTCTGTATTCTCTAATTTACTTTGTGGGTCACCTGCTTGTGCCATAAAATTTTCAATCACCCGGTGAAAGAGGATGCTGTCATAAAACTGCTCCTTTACTAGCTTGATAAAATTATCCCGATGCTGTGGCGTTTCGTTGTACAACGTAAGCACTATAGGACCCTCTGTGGTTTTTAACTCAATTTGAGTTTCCTCTTTGATAGGAGTTGGCTCTTTTTCTTCTGTCTTTTGAGTACAAGATCCTAAAAGAACAAGAAATACTAAGCCGAGATAGCAGTTTTTAAAAAGTAGTAGATTCATCTCAATACGCTGTTAGATAGGTAAGATAGTGAATTTACGAGCGCGACTCATCTGTCCTTAATCCAAAAATCCAGATAGCAATGTCGCTATCTGGATTTTTAGTTGTACTTGAGATACGTTTTAGCCGTTAATGGCTTCTACTGCATTGATTTTTCCAGGTAGCATTTGTTTAAGCATATTTTCAATACCATTTTTAAGTGTAAACGTACTTGATGGGCAGCCACTACAAGCCCCTTGCAAAATAACAGATACATTCTGCGTTTTTTCATCATAGCTTTTAAAGACGATATTCCCGCCATCACTCGCTACTGCTGGTTTTACATATTCTTCAATGATATTTACGATTTCTTTTGAGGTATCATCAAGTGCCTCAAATTTTTCTTCTGCGATCGCGTCTGCTTGTTGCGGGGTTTTTACTTGTTCCGCCGTTACGATCTCTTTGCCCTCTTGAATATAGTCGCGTATAAATTCTCTAGTCTCTGTAACCACTTCATCCCACTCTGCCATATCATATTTTTGTACAGAAATATAGTTTTCATCAAAGAAGACTTCCTTTACAAATGGAAAATGAAACAAGGCCTTTGCCATTGGGGCGTGTGCAGTATCATCTATGCTTTTAAATTCAAAAGCTTGTGTTACTAATTTTTTATTTGCAACAAATTTTAATGTCGATGGGTTAGGCGTAGACTCTGCATAGACAGTCACTGGAATCTTCTTTGCAGCCACATCTTCTATGATCACAAGACCGTTATCATTTAAGTAATCCTCTATCTGCGTAGCTACTTCTTTTTGTACATCAATCCAGTCTACGATATTATACTTTTCTATCGCGACAAAGTTTTGTGAGATGTACACCGTTTTAACAAACGGAAGATAAAAGAGCTGCTGTGCAAGTGGTGAATTTGCCGCCTCATCTATATTTTTAAACTCGTAACTGTTATGATTTACAAGAAATTGATCTGCTTGAAATTTTTTTATAGCAGGGTTTGAAGTTCCCTCAACAGATATACTATACGTCGCCATACTTATTTTTTTGCAAAGGTAGCAAAAGAGTCTACAAGAATGGCTTGTAGAGTGTCTTGAATATGTATGTAAATTAATAGACTTTTTAAAATTGGATATGAGGATGGCAATCTATCTGGTATTGCCCTCGCTCGCGCTGTAGGAGTAAGCTTGTTAAATAATGTGAGGTATCGTAAAAAGTCATATATTTGAAAGCTACGGAAGTTATAGGCTTCTGTAGGTTTTATTTAAAATCAGAATGTACACAGTCTCAAGGCAATATCCTTGAGTAATTATTGTTGTATAGAAAATGAAAAGCCCATGAGTCTGAAGAAATCCTACTTTCTAATAGCCTTATTTTTTGCGCAGTTTACAATGGCGCAGGAAGGTATTCCTGTATACTGGGATTATCTTCAAGATAACCTATATCTCTTACATCCATCGATGGCTGGAGCTTCACAAACTACAAAATTACGATTAACTGCTCGTGGTCAATGGGCAGGCGTAGATGATGCACCCGCCTTGCAAACCGTTAGTATGAATGGCCGTGTGGGAGAGAAAATAGGTGTAGGAGGTGTATTATTTAATGACAGTAACGGGTTTTTCTCGCAACAAGGAGCTTTTGCGACATTTTCATACCATTTATTACTAGGGCGCAATTATGTAGATCTTAATCAATTATCTTTTGGTATAAGCGCGGGAATCATTCAAGGAAAATTAGATGAGACTAACTTTGACCTCACCGATTTTGACCCAGTGATTTCAGGGATTGAACAGAGTGACTCTTATTTAAATGTTGATTTTGGGATGTCTTATAATTTCTTAGACTTTTCTGCTCACTTTACAGTTAAGAATGCGATACCAGTAAAGCGTGATATATTTAGTGAAAATTTTGAACCTAACAATCAAAGACGTTATCTCGTTTCTATGGGATACGCGATCTCTCCAAACTTCTCAGACTGGAGCTTTGAACCCTCTGTAATGTTTCAAGTTACTGAGCGTACGAGCGAGGCAGCTCTTGATGTGAATGCTAAGGCTTATTACAAAACAGATTGGGGACGTTTATGGGGAGGACTATCGTACCGTAGGAATTTTGATGGTGCAGAATTTACTACAAATGGAGAAACCGTAGATGTGCAAAAATCACAATTTGTAACTCCCTTTGTGGGCGGAATGTATGATCGTTTCATATTTGGATACACGTACTCTTACCAGGCTAATGATACTGTTCTTACAAACGGTGGTTTCCATCAAGTGACGTTAGGACTTAACCTAGGAGAGAATAAGGATCCTTACGATTGTAACTGCCCTGCTATAAATTAATACACTATCCGCTTTCGCGAAAGCGAACTCATAAAAAAATCCCTCGATAGCATATATCGAGGGATTTTCAATTAAAATTGGGGAAAAAGAAATTCTTGTTTTATCGCATTAATGAACTAGTCATTAGAAGCCATAAGTGCAAGAAACTTATCTAGGTTAGGGAGAATTAAAATTCTCGTTCTACGGTTTCTAGACATATTTTCTTTGCTGTCATTTTCTACTAAAGGCATATAACTACTTCTTCCTGAAGCAATCAATTTTGAAGGGTCTACATCATAAGTATTCTGTAACTCACGTACAATGGCAGTCGCGCGTTGTACACTCAAGTCCCAATTATCCTTTAAGTAAGATCCTTCTTTTACGGTACGGCTATCTGTATGTCCCTCTACCATTACCTCTACAGCAGGTTCTGAGTTTACCACAGCAGCTATACGTTTAAGTAAGGCATCTGCCTCTTTACTCACGCGGTAGCTTCCCGAGCGAAAGAGCATTTTATCTGAGATAGAAATCTGTACTACCGTGTCATCTATATCTATGTTGATATCGTCTAGTGCCGTATCTCCATAGATATCTCGATCTAGGTTACGCATAAGTTTATGAGATACCGCAAGATTCATAGAGTCTTCCAGCGTTTGTGCTTGTGCTAATTCTGATGGGTCTACATTTGCTAAAGCTTCTCTAAGCTTTTGCTTTGTGTTTTCTGACATCACAGTACCATTTGTCGTAATCTCAAACTTTGCATCATTTGATGCTTGGAGTCCTTCATTGGTATCTCTGAGCGAATTGATTTTAGAGTTATACTCCTCTACACGTTCTTCTATAGCGGCATATTTTGCCTCTATTTCTTCTTTTTCAACTTTTGTTTTTGTGAGGGTTACCTTCGTATTGTCATACTCAGACTGTAAAGCGGTGTATTTCTTTTTTGAAACACAGGAGATTGTTGTTCCTGCTATAACAGCTATAAGAAGGGTATTTTTTGATATTCTTGAAATGTTCATAAATAGATTATTTATATTAATTTCTAGGTTATACGAGGGTGATACCTTCTATAGACGTTAAGGGTATCTTAAAAAACCGTCTAGCTTACATATCTAGACGGTTTTAAAAGATGCAATACTGCCTATTAATTTTCCCAGTTATAATTTTTTGCTCGGCCTTGTTTTCTAATCGCTTCTATTAAGGCATTACGGAGCTCATTATCCTTTTCATTTGTTTTTGAGGCTACGTATGCTTTACGCTTTGCATTGAGCGTGGCAATCTCTTGCTGTATTTTTGATCGCTCCTCTTTTTTCTGTGAGATGTATTTTTTTACTTCTTTTTGAGACTTGCCTCTTAGCTCTTTAGGTAATTCGGCTTCTTCTAGTTCTTCAATTATTTCCTCATTATCTTCTAGTGCATCTACAAGATCCCAACTGCTATTTTTATAAAGTCGAGAGCTCTTGCTCACTGCCCGTTTTACAGCATTTGCTTGACCGTAGGATTCTGCATTGCTGTCTTGACTACTTTGTAAGGCAAGTTTGGAAGAAGCTAGACTGCCGTATGCTATATACGTTTTATTGAGAGCTTCATTTTTACGGAGTATTTCTTGATCATAAGGTGATGGGACGTGTACGGTTGCTTGATCGCTATTTATAGCAATGTAGTTACCCTTAGTAAGCAATGCACCCTCTTTCCAAAGGGTTTGAACTCCTAGGTTGTAATCTCCACAAAAAATGGTGTTGATCGTCACATTTTTTTCACAAGCATTTGTTGCTGCTGTTTGATAGGCTATTGGACCTTGATTAAAAGGTTCATTTCCTGCAATGAATATGAGATTTAAATCCTCTGCTTGCGTCCCCCAATCTAGCTGATGAAGTGCTGTTTGTATCACTTGGCCACAGTATTCGTTACCTCCATTAGTGTTGAGGTTAAAAAGATTTTTTGAGATTTCATCAAGATCTGAGCTAAATGAATTGACCATTCTAATGTAGCCCTCTCTAGCATTGAGTCTGTCATTTCCATACTCATACAATGCAATTTTTAAATCTGGCTGTATGTCATTTCCGCATCTTGCTTCGGCAAGTTCATTGACCAGTTCCCAAAGTTGAGCACGTGCTTGGTTGATGAGACCATCCATACTGTTAGATGTGTCCAGAAGGAGAGCAACTTTTATAGTGCGGGTGTCGGGATTTTTAATGGTGTGTAGGGTTGTGCTGGTTTCCGCTTTCGCGAAAGCGTGAAAACTATCAACAGTAACTCCTGCTGATGTGATCATAGTAAAGCCCAAATTTACTAAGAGAAGAAATACTAGTTTCATAACGTAATTTTTATAGATGAATACGGCTCAAAGCTATTTTGAAAAAAGTGAGATAAATACATATAATGAGGTAACGTGATATATTACTGAGTAAACGTGTCTATATTTTTAGGGAACTGTACATACTGCATCTTAAATGCTATCTAATTTTTGATTATGAGCAGTTTGCCGTTTTAGGATGCTGTTTTTTTAGAGTAAGTTTGAAATCAATGAAACAAGTTTTTTACATCGTATGCTATATAGTCTCGCTTCTGTATTCCACTCAAATGGATGCCCAGAACCGTGAGGCTGTAAGCCGGATCACCAATGAATTTTTTATAGTCAAGGGAAGTATACTAGACGTAGAAGATATGACACCTGTCTCTAATGCAAACGTAGAGATTACTGGCGGTGCTTATACAACTACCAATGCTGGAGGAGAGTTTAGTCTCAAAGCGCGCATAGGCGATGAGCTCGTCATACGTAGTGACAATTTTGAGCCTGTATATTACACTATTGCAGATAAGCAGCGCATAAGGCTTGAAGTGCGTCCTGTAGAGCAAGAAGCGGCCTCGCCGCTAGAGGAGATTGAAGACTCTCAAGAGAGCTATAATGACTTACTAGGCGAGGCTAGAGCCATTTATAAAAAAGAAGCCGCCGCTGGAGTTGATAAAGTAGCGCAAGCACTCTCTATAGATAATCTTACCAAGCGAGAGCGAGCTGAGAGTTTTAAGCTGCTAGGTGATATTTATAGTTTCTGGAAACAATATGACCTTGCAGTAACCAACTATAAACTAAGTCTTAAAAATGCGTCTAGTATCGCTGTAGAGATCAGTCTCGCAGAGGCCTATTACAATAATAAAAATTACCAAGAGAGTATTCGTCTTTTTAAGGAATTAGCTCAAAAGCGTCTTACGGTAAGTCAGGAAATCATTGTAAAAGAAGGGCTCGGGGATGCTTACGTAGCTACAGGTGATTACATAAGCTCTATAACAAATTATGAAGATGTCGAGGCAAAAGTGATACAGCAACAAAAGCCTTCTGATGCTGCACGCCTTAATACAAAAATAGGAGATGCATATGATCAACAAGGAGCACCTCAAGCGGCGGCTTTAAATTATAGTAAAGCAGCAGCGCTCTCTAATGTTGAAAAAACTGAATCTGCCGTACGCGCAAAAACCAAAGTGGCAGATTATTACAATCGTAATAAATCATACGACGCAGAAATTGAACTGCGTAAATCTGCGATAGAAGATTTGAGCCTTGTCGCTCCAGATTCTATATCAAATGATGATGTAATTACAACTCAGAAACAAAACTATAAGATAGGTTTTGCTCTGGCCGCACAAAATAAATATGAGGAATCCATCTCATATCTTGAAAAGAGTATTGAAGAGGCAAAAGAAAAGGAAGATGTCGTTGTAGAAAAAAATGCACGACGCAGATTATCCGAAGTGTATCGGGATAAAGGTGATCTTGAAAAGGCTAAAGAAGCCTATGAAGCCTATAAAACAGTAGTCGATCTGAGCTATAATAGAAAAGAGCAAGAGATATCTCAAGCCACGCGATTTGCAAAAGATATTACAGAAAAACAAAATAGAATTATAAGTCTTGAGCGCGATAGGGAGTTAAATGAAAGCAGATACCAACTAGCTTTTCAAGAACAAGAACTTGTAAGGGCTAGAGATACGAGACAAAAAGTAATTATAGGTTCTCTTATACTCGCAACCGCTTTATTAATGCTTACTGCTTTCTCTATGTATAGAAGTAGTAAAAAGCAGAAGTATGCAAATAATCTCCTTGCCCTCAAAAGCCTGCGCTCTCAGATGAATCCGCACTTTATATTTAATGCGTTAAACTCTGTAAATAGCTTTATAGCCAGTAGTGATGAGCGTACGGCAAATAGATATCTATCTGACTTTTCAATATTAATGAGAGCAGTGCTAGAAAATAGTGAGGAGGACTTTATACCCTTGTCCAAAGAGATTGATTTAATAAAACGGTATACAATGTTAGAGCACTTTCGCTTTAAAGATCGTTTTGAATATACGATACACGTAGATGATGAACTGGAGGTAGACGCTTTTATGATTCCACCTATGTTATTACAACCCTATGTAGAAAATGCCGTGTGGCACGGTATGCGCTACAAAGAAGGCAAGGGAATGCTGCGCATTGAATTTAGACAGAAAGATCAAGATACCGCACTCATTACAGTATCTGATGATGGGGTAGGGAGATCACGCAGTAAAGCCCTAAAGACAGACAATCAAAAAAAGCAAAAGTCAAAAGGTATGGGGAATATTAAAAAGCGTATTGCAATACTCAACGAGATGTACGGCGATCGTATTGCAGTAAATGTATCTGATGTGTTTGAAAATGGCGAAGGAACGCTCGTGACACTCACACTTAAAAAAGCATAAATTATGGAACTAAAAACGATAATTGTAGAAGATGAAGAGACAAGTAGAGAAATTATACGTAATTACCTCACTAAATACTGTCCTAGCGTACATATAGTAGGTGAGGCACAAAATATTGATGAAGCACTTGTCCTCATACGTAATCACGATCTTGACCTTGTATTTTTAGATGTGGAGATGCCTAAGGGAAATGCTTTTGACTTATTAGAACAAGTGGGTGATCGTAGTTTTGAGACCGTTTTTGTCACAGCATATAATCAATATGCTATGGATGCTCTCAATACCCACGCGTCGTATTATTTATTAAAACCTGTATCTATAGACGAATTAATTAAGGCGGTAGATTACGTAACCGAGATTAAAGCGAAAGAGAATGCATTAGAAAACAAAGTGCTTACTACGCATACTATTGATAAGAAAGGGAAGATTACCATCCCAGTTCAAGATGGCTTTGATGTAATACCTGCAGCAGCAATTCTTTATTGTCAGGCAGATGACAACTACACACAGATTTACCTAAAGGAAGGCTCAAAAAAATTAGTGAGTAAAACACTTAAATATTTTGAGGAGGCGTTAGTAGATTTTGGTTTTGCGCGTGTTCATAAATCTTATCTCGTAAATATTAATGAGATTACAGCCTATAAAAAAGGTAAGGGTGGGAGTGTTGTCCTATCCAGTGGTAAAGAAGTACTGGTGTCTGCAAGCAAAAAGTCAAATTTACTTTCTTATTTCCAATAAAGACCCTTTAGAAATCTAAGTATTTTATGATTGTTGTGGGGGCAATGCTTTCGCGAAAGCGGGACACAACTCTTTCTAGTACTTGCGGGTTACCATTAGAGTAGAGTATGTGAGATGGATTGGTGTTATGGTTACGTAAGTTTTTTTCATTGAGCACTGTCTCTGTCTGCCTGGCCACAGCAAGACCTGAATCAATAATTGTTACATGCTCAGGTAATAATTCTTTAAGGATAGGTATTAAATAGGGGTAATGACTGCAACCGAGAACTAAGTAGTCAATGTTTTGTGCAATCATTGGATCTACGTACGATTTCAATAATTTCCGTAATGCTGGATTTTGTAAATCGCCACTTTCAATAAGTGGGACGAGACCTTCGCCAATAACTTCAATTACATCTATTCCTTGCGTCCACTTTTCTGAGGTGTTTTGAAAAAGAGCACTGTTTAAAGTTCCCCTTGTTGCTAGAATCCCTATAGCTTTATTGCTCGAGAGCAGCGCCGCTGGTTTTATCGCTGGTTCAATCCCTATAAAAGGGACGTTATATGTATTTCTCAGATAATCTATAGCGTTTGTGGTTGCGGTGTTACAAGCCACTACGATAAGCTTAGCTCCTAGCTCAATAAGTTTTTCTGTATTCTTGATAGATAGACTAATAATTTCATCTCGCGACTTTTCTCCGTAAGGGGCATTCTTGCTATCTGCTAGATAAACTGTGTTTTCAAATGGTAATTTAGAGACCACTTCCTTCCAGATCGATGTGCCGCCAATACCACTATCAAATACTCCTATAACATTATCGTTTTGCATATGACTAAAAATAAAAAACTGCTCTTTAATAAAGAGCAGTTTTAATAAATTTAAGGGTACGCTTTCGCGAAAGCTTATATATACTATATGCCTAATTCCTTCTTTGCATCTGGCATAAGATCATAACCATCTGCCATAAGAACTCCACCAGCACCTGGTGTAGAGTCTAATACAAAATCGTATCCTTTTTCTCTAGCTACTTTTTGGATAGCTACTCTTGCTTTTTCAATAATAGGCTTGAGAAGCTCTTGCTCTTTTCCTTGTAATTGCTGCAATGCAGATTGTTGATACTTTACGATATTTGAACGAGTTTCTTGAACCTCCCCCATACGTCTTTGATTTTCTTCATCAGTTTGAGTTTCTGCTTCTCTATTATAACGCTCTAGCGTTTTTTGAAGCTCGTTACCCATACCTGCGATATCTGCATCATAGGATTTTTGAAGTTTTTCAAGCTCTGCCATAGCGGTTTTATATGTAGGCATAGCTTCAACAAGAGACTGCGAGTTGATGTGAGCAACCTTAGTCTGTGCTTGCATAGCACTACTCATTCCTACGATAAGTGCAATTGCGGCTAATACTTTTGTAAACTGTTTCATTGTAATCTAATTTGAGTTAAGTGTATTTATTAAAAGGGTTATTTGCGACCTCCATCTTCACCATCTGGATCTGGAGGTGTCGTTTTCTTTTGGCGAGCTTGTAATATAGAATCTCTCTTTGCTTTGCGAGCGTTTATAATAGAATCTCTCCGTTTTTTTTGTTTTGCTATCGCTGCTTCTTTTTTCGACATGGCATCTTGTGGTGCATTGCTTAGCGATGGCATATTTGTGTTTCTCTTAGAAGATTTTGCATCTCGTACGGCTTGTATAGAATCTTTTCTACGCTGGCGTTCTTCTAGTAATTTTCTTCTTCTTTCTTCAAAGGCGGCTTGTCTTTCTGCTTTTTGAGTCGCTCGATCTTTAGCTCTAGCTTCTAGAGCTGCTTCTCGTTCAGCTTTTTTTGCTTCAATTGCTTGCTGTCTTTCTTGCGTTGCTTTGTCTTGTTCTACAGTTTTAGCCTCGTCGATATCAAAATCTCTTTCTTCTTTCTTGTTATTGATTTGATTACGCTTAGCTGCTCTTGTAATACTTCGCAACACCTGGTCACTTATGTCAAGCCTGTCTGCTGTATAAAGCATCATCAAGTCTGAAGATTTGTCAAACACAAGATCAAATTTTTTTGCGGCAGATATTTCTTGTACTGCATTGAACACTTGGTCTTGGACCGGTTCTACTAGTTGTCTTCTCTGTATGGCTAAATCTCCTCCTGGGCCAAAACGTTTTTGTTGATATTCTAATATCTGCTCTCTCTCAAAATTAATTTCTTCGTCTCGCTCTTCGATAAGCTCTTTTGTTAATAGTGCTCGCTCATTATCAAGTTGCTTTTTCATCGCAGCGACTTCTTCCAATTTGGATTCTATCTCGCTTTTCCATCTTCCTACTTTATCATCGAGTTGCGTAGATGCTTCTTGATATTCTGGCACATTTTCTAGAATGTAATCCATGTCAATATACCCTATACGTACACCACTTGCTCTTTGTGCTTGAATGGTGGTACTCATAAGAAGTACGCCAAATAATAAAAGAAAAACGTTTGTCTTCATAATCTCAGAGATGCATTAGAAATAACCGTGCCAAAAATTAAAACTGCTGTCCAATGATGAAGTGTGTTTCCCATCCATTGGCTCCTACTGTACCAGGAATAGGGTCAAATCCGTAACCAAAATCCAGGCCTAATAATCCAAAGGCTGGCATAAATATACGAATTCCTGCCCCAGCAGATCTACTCAATTGAAACGGGTTATAATCTCTAAAATTGTCATAGGTGGCACCTCCTTCTGCAAATGTTAATGCATAAATACTTGCTTGCGGACT
>CAWUIT010000025.1:0-17366 GCA_963922345.1 uncultured Dokdonia sp.
AGCTCTAAGAATATAGTTGAGTGCAATACTATCAACCTCAAATTGAAATATGATAGGCATACTCTGTGAAGGAGCAGCTCCATATATAAATGCCATTACGATCACAATACCGCTTGACAAGAGCAAATGGAGTTTTTTGGGTAATCTAGACATTACAGTCGCTTTGCAATTCTATCTTTTGCTAGCTGTAAGATCGTGTGAAATTGATCGTCTATATTGGTTTCTGTATTGTCAATTTCGATCGCATCTTTTGCTTTTACAAGTGGTGAGTCTTTTCTTGTAGTATCGATGTGATCACGTTCAAGTACATTATTAAGTACGGCATCATAGCTTACCTCATCGCCTCTATATTTTAATTCCTGATAGCGCCGTGATGCTCTCTCTTTTGCACTAGCCGTCATAAAGATCTTGAGTTCTGCATCTGGAAATACAACGGTGCCTATATCTCTTCCATCCATCACGATACCCTTTGCTTCACCCATACGTTTTTGCAATTCTACTAGTTTTGCACGTACTTCTGAGATGGTTGCAATAGGACTTACAAATGATGATACCTCCAGCGTTCTTATTGCTTTCTCAACGTTCTCACCGTTGAGACAAACTTCTGCTTTACCCGTTGCTGTTTCTCTCGTGAAGGAAATCTCGATATCATCTAGCCTTTGAACGAGAGTTTCTTTATCAAAAAAACCATCTGATATGATCCCTTCTCGCATTGCATATAAAGTAATAGCACGATACATCGCACCTGTATCTACATAAATATACTCAAGCCAGTCTGCCAGTTGCTTTGCTACTGTACTTTTTCCTGTAGAAGAGTAGCCATCTATTGCGATTGTAATTTTCAAGAGATTGGATTTTGGACAAAAATAGCAAATTCAAGACTGTGATCTATCGATGTATGCAGTTTGTATCCTATGATTATTGTAGATCGATCCCTATCCCAAAAAAACTGCTTGCCGCAGCACTGTTATATCTGGCATAAGCATAATTAAAACGCATTTTATTGATTTTAATCCCAAAACCTGCGCTTAGACCAGCAAAACTCCTTTGATTGATTATACGGAGTTCCTCACTCCTACGAAAGTTATAGCCTAGTCTAATATTAAAACCTCCTCGCGGAAATAACTCAACCCCTACAATGGTATGTCTCACGATATTATCTAGCAATCCTATTTTTTCTGAAGTGGTATTACCGTCAAGATCTGTTGTGCCACGAGCTTCATTTTCAAAAGCGATATTCCACAATTGAAGATTTTCAAAAGTCAAGTGCCATCGTATAGGCACGTTAGGAACTATTTGTGAGACACCTGCATCAATCTCTAGTGGCAACTTCTCAAAAGTGTCTACATAAGGTGTAAACTGCGTTCCCATATTACGCACGACAAGAGCAGCATTTAAATCCCACTTCTCGTAATTATAAGTTATACCCAGATCAATTGCTCCACCAGCAGATGAATATTCGGCAAGTGTGGAGGTGATTAGTTTTAGATTTGCTCCCACGTGGAAGTCTGTGTAAGGTATATTTATCGCATAGCCCAGAGATAATGATGCTTCGCTCCCACCAAAATCGCCTGTAGCATTCCCATTTTCATCACGTCCATCAAAACTCCCATAATTTATATACGTAATACCTGCGTGAAAAACCTGTGTACGTCTATCCCATAAGTACGCATACGAGGCCGTACCATAATTAATATCTGCAAGATAGTTTACATAATTTACCGCTAGTTGGTTATCCATTCGGTAATTAATATTGGCAGGATTATAGAGTGCAGAGTCTGGATCATAGTCATAATTAGTTATGATCTTTCCACCCATTGCTGCTTGTCTAGGTGAAGACATTAAGTTGAGAAACTGGTATGTTGCTCTCCCTCCCAACTGTCCAAAAGCAGTCAAAGAAAATAAAACACAAAGTAAGTAAAGACACTTTTTCATGTAGCGATCTAGCAACATCATACTTAACGATTGCAATGATAGTATATTTTAAAAGGCCTCAGAAATTATTACCGTGTTATGGTCGCACGTGTTTTGGATATAATTGTAATAATGTGTTTTACGCTTTCGCGAAAGCGTGTGAAAATCAATTAATTAATATATTTTTAAGTTTCAGTAACCTCGATTCCTTTATTTTTGAGAAAAAGTAAAGGAATATGAGTAAAAAACTACCAAAAAACTTGAAGCATCTATTTCTGGTCGCATTTCTATTTGCGAGTACAGCTATCACGATGGCCCAGACAAATGCTTGGATCAATGAATTTCATTATGATAATGTAGGCGGAGACACCAATGAAAGTGTTGAAGTGGTTATAGAAAACCCTGGTATGCTCTCTGACTACGCCGTCGTGAGATATAACGGTAATGATGGGGCTACCTATGGATCAACCACACTTGACACCTTTACAGAAGGTGTAACCGTAGGTGCGTACACGATATATAGTTTTGTTTATCCCAGTGGTGGCCTTCAAAATGGTCCTGATGCATTAGCCCTAACTTATCAAGGCTCTCTAATTGCAGGTCAATTTTTGAGCTACGAGGGTGCTTTTATGGCTACTAATGGTCCTGCAAATGGTCTTACCTCAACAGATATAGGTGTAGCAGAGAGTGGCACAACCGCAACTACAGAATCCCTGCAACTTACAGGTACGGGGGGAACATATTCGGCATTTACATGGACAGCCCCTTCTACTGCAAATCTGGGAATGGCAAACACTGGTCAAACAATTATGGCAGGGGCCAATACAGGTCCTTCAATAACTAACATCGCTACAGACCCAATGACCGTAACTCCAGCAAATACAGTAGATGTAAGCGCTACAATTACGGATGTAGAAGATAATGTTGCGTCTGCGCAGCTTGCTTGGGGATTAACAAATGGTGGTCCCTACACTAATACAATTGTAATGTCTCTAGTTTCGGGTACTACCTATAGTACGGATACAAGTATACCCGCACAAGCAGATGGTACAACAGTCTATTATATCATCACTGCAACAGATGATGATGCTATGCCAGAGACTACAACCACAGCACAAAACTCTTATGATGTTAATGCAACCCCAGCCGTAGGATTTCAACTAGATGATGTAGATACTATCTATACCATAGATTTTGACACTACCGTTGCAGAGGTAAATGAGGGAACATTTGATGGTAGTGGCTTTGTGCCTACGCCGGCAACTGGTCAATTAGATTCTGACAGTTGGCTTGTCCAAGGATTAAGTGACGGCGATTCGGCTTTTGGAGATTCTAATACTGCTGGTGATTTTACTGGAAGTGCCACCTTTGGCTCTTCTATAGTAGGGATAAACGCTATTGAAGTGATGACAGGCAATGTAGGGCTAGGTTTTCAACCTGGTGGTTCAGATCTTACACCTGGGCTTATAGCCTTTAGATTTCAAAATAATACTGGAGAAACAATTACGAGATTAAGTATATCGTATGAGGTTTATGTTTATAATGACGAGGAGCGGTCTAATAGTATCACACTTAGACACGGTACAGAAGCAAATCTTGCTGGTGGCGTAGCAAACTTAGGAGATGGAGGTTTAGTACTACTTAATAGCCCAGAAGTATCAGACGCGACGCCTACTGCAAAGCGATCCATATTATCAAATAGTATTTTTACAAATGCCACTAATACCGGCTTACTTAATATTGCTCCTGGTGAAACGTACATCATTGCTTGGGAGACAGATGATGTTTCTGGATCAGGAAGTCGTGATGAATTTGCTCTTGACAATATCCAGATACTGGCTAATAGCGCTCTTTCTCAATTTACATTTTCTGGAGGCGATTTGGAAAATATGATTTTGGGAAGTAATTATAACCTGACGGGAGCTACAAATATCTATAATCAGTTTTATAATGTTCAAGGTGTATTTCAAACGAACGCCTTTCTTACTTTAAAAAGTTCGGCTGAAAAAACGGCTTACACGGGGCCTTTTATAGCTGGCTCTACCGTAATAGGTAACGTAACTGCCGAAAGGTTTATACCAGCAAAACGTGCTTTTAGAATTCTTTCAAGCCCACTTACTACTTCAAACTCAATTAATGCAAATCTGCAAGAAGGAGCGATGACGGCAACGGCAAATCCTGTTCCGGGTTTTGGTACACATATTACGGGAAGTACAGCTGGAGCAGATGGTTTTGACGCTACACCATCGGGTAATCCATCTATGTTTACGCTTGATAATAGCACGCAAGCTTTTGAAGCGGTTCCTAACACAGATACAAAAACACTTACTGCTGGAGAACCCCTACTTACATTAATACGTGGAAGTAGATCTATAGATGTAACAGATAATGAAGCGATCCCCGATAACACAACACTAAGAGCAACTGGCACACTAGAACTAGATGCTGTTACACAATCATTTACTACTACAGCAGATACACAAGATGCCTCGGGAGGAGATGGTACATTCTTCCTTTTTGGAAATCCTTTTGCAAGAGCCGTAGATATGTCTGCTATTTTTAGTGGTACCGCTGCAAATGGGGCTCAACAAAACTTAAATCCTAATTTTTATTACATTTTTGATCCGCAAATTAATGGAGATAATGGTCGAGGTGGATATGTTACAATTGATCTATCTGATGGCAGTAACAACACTGGAGGTGTATCTGACGCAAACGGCTATTTACAATCTTGGCAAGGTGCTTTTGCGGCTATAGTAGATAATACCCCTGGAACTGATACGAGTATTACCTTTGGAGAAAATGCCGAAGGAATTGCTGGTGCCTCACAAACCAATACCTTTGATCCTGAGACTGTAGAAGGTACTATTCTTGGAAAACTACTTCGTGTAGAAGATGGAGTCACGGCACTGTCTGATAGTTTTGTAATCAAATTTGGTAGCACTCTAAACTCAGGAATAGATCTTCAAGATGCTCCTAAATTGAGCAACCTGGATGAAAATTTTGCAGTACGAACTAATGATCAAAACCTTTCTATCGAAAGTCGATCAAATCCAAGTGATGATACACTCCTTAACCTCTATTGGGATAATTTAAGAGGAAGTACTTATAACATATCACTTACGCTAGAAAATATAGACTTAGATGCTTATCTCGTCGACTATTTTACGGCATCATCTCATCTACTATCTTCTGGTGAAAATAATATTGAGGTGATCGTCACAGATAATGAAACTAGCAGTAGCACAGATCGATTTGATATTGTTTTTGGGCTTGATCCCCTATCTACTCCTGAAAATGCTGTCACTGAAGTCACGATATCACCTAATCCATTTTCTGATGAGGGGCTAACTATTTCTTCTCCAGAATTTATTAACAATGACGTCACTGTAAAGCTTACAAACATTTTAGGACAACAAGTGTATAGTAAGAAGCACGCAGCTTCAACGGGAATACTTGAAATACGAGAGGTTGCGACCTTACCATCTGGTATTTACATTATTACTTTAGAAACAAATACTTCTAGTACCGTACGTAAAGTCATTAAAAACTAATAATAGCATTATGAAAAAAATTCCAACTTATATCCGTACTGCTATTTTCGTGATAGCGACTTTTTTAAGCGTTCAAAACGCGCAGGCTCAAATAATATTCCCAGATGATGTAGATGACGAAGCTCCTGCAGCTCCAATTGACGGTTTTATTCTCGCTGGACTCTTGGCTGGAGCCTATTTTGGCCTAACGAAGAAAAAAGAAGAGTAACAAAGAGCTTATACAAAATGAAAAAGGGAACTTAAATAGTTCCCTTTTTTTTATTGCTTTCGCGAAAGCGTATTACTTAACCCTTCTATAGCGCTTTAGCATTTTTTACTTTCTGCTTTGTTAAAGCTAGATTGAGTACCTGGCTCATGTCTGTCACATAATGAAAGGTGAGACCCTTGAGATACTCTTCTTTAATCTCATCAATGTCCCTACGGTTTTGCTCACAAAGTAAGATTTCCTTAATCTTCGCTCTTTTTGCCGCGAGTATTTTCTCTTTGATACCACCTACAGGAAGTACTTTGCCTCGTAGTGTGATCTCTCCAGTCATTGCGATACTCTTTTTCACTTTACGCTGGGTGAATAATGACACTAAGGATGTTAACATCGTAATTCCCGCGCTAGGACCGTCTTTAGGCGTAGCACCTTCTGGCACGTGTATGTGGACATTGTATTTATCAAAAACTGTTGGATCAAGTCCTAATATCTCAGCATTTGCTTTAATGTATTCCATCGCTATGGTGGCACTTTCCTTCATTACTTTCCCTAAGTTTCCAGTAATGGAAAGTGTTCCCTTCCCTTTTGAAAGTGCAGACTCAATGAATAGAATATCACCACCTACACGTGTCCAAGCTAGGCCTGTTACAACTCCAGCGACGTCATTATTTTCATATTTATTGCGTTCCATTTTTGGAGCGCCTAATACGTCAATAATATCTTCGTTTGAGATTTTGACATTATAATCTTCTTCCATCGCTAGGTTTTTTGCACCATAGCGAACCATTTTTGCAACTTGTTTTTCTAAGCCGCGTACCCCAGATTCTCGTGTATAGCCCTCTACAATTTTTTCTAATTGTGGCTTTGCAATTTTAAGCTGGTCTGGGGTCATCCCGTGTTCCTTAAGCTGCTTAGGAAGTAAATGACGCTTTGCGATTTCTGTCTTTTCTTCTATCGTATATCCAGTTACATTGATAATCTCCATACGATCACGCAATGCAGGCTGGATGGTATTTAAACTATTTGAAGTAGCAATAAACATTACTTTAGAGAGGTCAAATCCCATCTCTAAAAAGTTGTCGTGAAAATCACCATTTTGTTCTGGATCCAGTACCTCAAGTAATGCCGACGAGGGATCTCCCTGACTACCGGTACTAAGCTTATCTATCTCATCAAGCACAAATACTGGATTGCTTGTTCCGGCTTTACGAAGACTCTGAATGATACGCCCTGGCATTGCACCAATATACGTTTTACGGTGACCTCGTATCTCAGACTCATCTCGCATACCACCTAAACTCATCCGGATATACTCTCGCCCTAGTGCCTCTGCAACAGACTTCCCTAAAGAGGTTTTCCCTACTCCTGGAGGTCCGTAAAGACATAAGATAGGAGACTTCATATCATTTCGTAATTTCAACACTGCGAGATACTCGATTATACGCCTTTTAACATCATCAAGACCGTAATGATCACGATCTAAGATCTTCATAGCGCGTTTAAGATCAAACTTGTCTTTACTAAACTCGTTCCAAGGTAGATCTAAAAATAGGTCTAGGTAATTGCGCTGTATACTATACTCTGCAACTTGAGGATTCATGCGTTGCATTTTTGATAGTTCTTTCGTAAAATGTTTATTTACTTTTTCATTCCACTTTTTCTTTTTTGCACGCTGGCGCATTTCCTCAAGATCGTCCTCAGAGCTGGCTCCACCAAGCTCCTCTTGAATAGTCTTCATCTGTTGATGTAAAAAATACTCACGTTGCTGCTGGCTCATATCATTTTGAACCTTACTCTGGATATCGTTTTTGAGCTCCATTTTTTGACGCTCCATATCCATAAACTTTAAGGTTTCTAAAGCTCGTTTGTGAAGATCTGTAATGTTGAGAAGTTCTTGCTTCTCTGCAACAGATAGGTTCATATTAGAACTCACAAAATTGATCAAAAATGAATTGCTCTGTATATTTTTTATAGCAAAAGAAGCCTCAGAAGGGATATTAGGAGAATCTTGAATAATCTTTAGGGATAATTCTTTAATCGAATCTATAACCGCCTTGAATTGCTTGTCTTCTCTATCCGGTCTTGTCTCACTATACTCTTTGATGGTAGCCTTCATGTACGGCTCTTCTTGCGTTACTTGATCTACCTCAAAGCGTTTTTTTCCTTGAATAATAACTGTAATGTTACCATCTGGCATTTTTAAAACGCGAAGAATACGTGCAACAACCCCTACTTTATGAATATCGTCTGCAGTGGGATTTTCTACCTCTTCATCCTTTTGAGCTACAACGCCTACTACCTTCCCTCCTTTATTTGCCTCATCTATTAACTTAATAGAGGTATCTCTACCTGCAGATATTGGAATTACCACGCCTGGAAATAAGACTGTATTACGCAAAGGCAATATGGGTAAGCTTTCTGGAAGCTCCTCATTATTGATAGCTTCCTCATCTTCTGGAGTCATAAGAGGTATTAACTCTGCATCTCCATCTATTTCCTGCAGTGACAATCTGTCTAATGTTGTAAATTTTGGTTTTGCCATATATAATGTGTGCCACTCTGTCGTATTAAAAATACCACAACAGTGATTCTATTTTTATTAGTAATCTATTGTTATCAAGCAATTTACCAGCATTCTACGGATTCTAGTAAATTAACACTTATATATATTCAATTGTTATGCCACGGCGTAGTGCGCTTACGCGAAAAGTTGGACCTTTGGGAAAACACTAACATATTTGATCTTATAAATTGCGGGAAATGAAAAGAAAATTTCACGAAAGTGTAACAACAGACATTAGTATGCATCTTTACTATAGAATTAACCAAAAGTGAATTTTACCAACCATCAAATTACTGACTTAATTCTCTTGTGTAAAGAGGGAGAACAAGGTGCGCAACTGGAGGTCTATAACCGCTATTATAAGGCGATGTATAATACGTCCTTGCGCATTTTAAAACACGAGGGAGAGGCAGAAGATGTAATGCAGGACTCTTTTTTAAGTGCCTTTACAAAGTTGGATAGTTATAAAGGGGAAGCATCATTTGGGAGTTGGTTAAAACGTATTGTTGTTAATAATAGCTTGAACGCGTACAAAAAAAGAAAAAAATCTGGTGAGACACCTTTAGAAGATCATCTTTATAAAATAGAAGATGATGCTTCTGGCCTACCTGAAGTAGATGTAAATAGCATACGTGCAGGGGAGGTTGTTAAGGCTATGAATCAATTAAAAGATAATTATAGGCAGTCACTCGCACTACACCTTATAGAAGGGTATGATTATGAAGAGATGAGTGAAATAATGAATGTAAGTTATGCTAATTGCCGTACCACGGTATCAAGGGCAAAAGAGAGCTTACGAAAACTATTAAATAGAAATGGAAAAGAATTTTATAGATCAAGTATTTGAGAATCTGCAAGGAAAATTAGACACGGCAGTTCCTACAGATAATCACAAGGCAAAGTTTCTTGAAAAACTTAATGCGGTAAACAGCGATAATGAGCCTCACAAATCCGATAGAAAAATCCAATGGATGCGACCGCTTTTTATTGCAGCAAGTTTACTGCTACTAGCTGGGATCATTTTTACACAATTTGACAGCACTGTTGCTGATAAAGAACTCGCAGATGTTTCTCCCGAGATGCAAGAGACACAGGATTTCTTTACTAAAACTATAGAACGTGAGCTATTTGAAATTAAAGAAAACGTAACTCCAGAAAATCAAGCTATAGTAGAAGATGCCATTGCTCAATTAGAAACTCTAGAAAACAATTATAAAAATTTAAAAAAGGATCTTTCTGAGAGTGGTGAAGATAAACGAGTGATTTATGCTATGATAGACAATTTTCAAAATCGAATAGATCTATTACAAAACCTATTAGAACAAATGGAAGCTATAAAGAAGCTCAAGGAGATTGAAGACGTAATAACCTTATAATGAAGCTAAAAAAAAGAAATATGAAATTAAAAATTACATACACCGTGCTATTGCTATTGTGCATTCCAATAACACTAGTAGCAAGTACCGTCGATCCTCAAGGTAAATACACGAAGGAGAAAAGAATAAAAAAAGAATATGTGGTAAATCCAGATGCAAAACTGGTTATAGATAACTCCTACGGAAATGTCAATATGATAAGTTGGAATGAAGATAGAATCGTTATTGAAGTTCTGGTTAAGACTAATGGAAATGATGAAGAGGAAGTACAAGATAAGCTCGATGAAATTGATGTACGTTTTGAGGGATCGTCAAGTTATGTAAGTGCTAAGACCACTTTTGAACGCAGTAGCAGTCGCTCGTGGTGGAACAGCTGGAAAAGTAATAATGTAAATATGGAAATCAATTATACGGTAAAATTACCTGCAAGTAATATGATTGATGTAAGCAATGATTACGGTGGTATTACTTTAGACCGTCTTGAGGGCAATGCAAAAATATCGTGTGATTATGGAAAGATTACTATTGGCGAACTTCTAGCCGATAATAATTATCTAAACTTTGACTATACAAAGAACAGTACAATCGCTTATATGAAAAGTGGTCGTATCAATGCAGATTACTCTAGTTTTACTTTAGATAAAGGTGGAAATATTGAACTCAATGCAGACTATAGTAAATCTGAATTTGGTCAAATTAAAAATCTTAATTACAATTGTGACTACGGGTCTATTGTAACAAAGGATTCTAATGATATAATAGGAAGGGGTGATTACATCTCTACTAAAATAGGCACCGTACACGGCGATGTAAACATTAATGCAGATTATGGAAGTATACGCATTGATAATCTTGCAGACGATGCTGGAGATGTGGTAATCCAGAGTGACTATACAGGGATAAAAGTAGGTTACAGTCCAGGATATGACTTTACATTTACGATTAGACTTGAGTATGCTGGTTTGACCGGCAAAGAGGATCTTACCTTTTTAAAACAACGTGTAGAATCTTCAGATAAATATTATGAAGGGTACAAGGGTTCTTCTACGACAAATAATTCCTTAAACATTAACTCAGAATATGGAGGAGTTACCCTATTCAAAAATTAAATTAATCATCAAAAAACAACAATTATGAAAAAATTAATCACACTAAGTATTATTCTACTTGCAAGTACACAATTACAAGCCCAATGGTGGGGCAAATCTGTAAAAGGTAACGGTGAAGTAAAAATAGAAACACGTAGCGTAGGCGAGTATGACGAGATCAACATTGCTGGCTTTTTTAATGTGACATTAGTTTCTGGAAGTGAAGGAAATCTAACTTTAGAGGGAGAAAGCAATCTATTAGAATACGTTGAGACCACTGTAAATAACGGGAGACTCACAATTAAAGTAGAAAATAAGCAAAATTTAAAAACAAGCTGGGGTAATGATATTAAAATAACGGTGCCTTTTAGAGATCTTGATGAAGTGTCGCTCTCTGGATCTGGTGAGATTTTAAGTGACGATATTGTTAAAGCAGACGATTTTAGAGTATCTGTTTCTGGTTCTGGTGACGTAGATTTAAAGGTCGAAGCGAGGATGACAGAAAGCAGAGTCACAGGATCTGGAGATCTCATTTTAAAAGGGTTTACAAGAGATCATAATGTGAAGGTAACAGGATCTGGTGATATAGAAGCTGGAAGATTTAAAGCAGATAATGTAGATGCACAAGTGACTGGCTCAGGAGATATACGCGTCTCTTGTGAGAGAGAATTAAGAGCACGAGTGACTGGCTCAGGAGATATTGAGTATGTGGGAAACCCTACAAGACAAGATACTAAGGTGTCAGGTTCTGGAGATATATCTCGAGGATAATCTCTCTTACACCTATAATCAAAAAGCGCCCTTTCTAAGGGCGCTTTTTGATTTGAAATTTGGCAAATTTATCCTTTTTTCAATAGCGAGGCGCTGTCAGCAAAGCGCTCCATTGTAATTTTTGGTTCTCCGTAAAGCTGGATCTCACCTTTATCTGCTAGATCTACAATAATATCTTTATCCACACTTATAATAGCGCTACTGCTGTTGCGTCCCACTACAATGACCTCATCCACATCAAAGGCACGACCTTTAAATTCTGCATTGTCACTTAAATTTAGTTTGGCTTCCTTAGCATTACCTTTAAAGTCTAGATCTGTTCTTCCCATAGCTGTTAGGGTAAACGTATCGGTATTAATATCCGCTTTCGCGAAAGCGTTATCATTCATATTAATAGTAAGATCATCACCATTGTAATCGATCTCAAATTTAGAATTTGAATTAGCCGTTATGATAGCTGTTTCTGCTCTTATCTCACCTTCAAACTCGCTACCATCTAAAAAGTTGCCTTTAAATACGTTAGACTCAAGTGTCGATTTTGTGGTTACCTTACTTTTAGCGTCTAAACTTACAGAATGGAGTTCTGTAAATCGCACTGTAATGTTAAGTCTTTTTGAACTACGTATCTCTTTTCTTGTAGAAACGAGCAGCAAGCTGTCACGTATATCAAAGCTTATAAGCTCTAGTAAATTATCATCCATCTCAAGGTCAAAACCAGTTTGAGCGTCTGCAATAAGTGTTACTTCTAAACCATCTGTGACTTTAATATCTGTAAAGGCTCGCAATGGTTCAGACATTTCTTTTACATTGCGGCTCCCTTTTACTTTCTCTCGTTGAGCTGCAGCCGTACAACTTGTCATAATAATGAGAAGTAAGAGGGCTACATTTTTATATAGATTTTTCATAGAATTAAATGTACAATAAATGCACATTGAAAAAACAAAAGACAAAAAAAAAGCATCCATTTTAGGATGCTTTTATGACTTGTTATGATACTCTTAATAGGTAATATCTATAATCCCATCTGTAGTAAGAACTTGATCATTATCAGGATTCAAGAAGGTACCGCTAAAGGTCCCAACAATCATCATCCCATCATTAATAGTGATCATATTTATAAACGGATTTTCACCTCCGCTAGTAGGTGTATGTAAAACGCCATCTATGGTGAGTTCTGTATTTTGCATCACATTTGTACCTGTTTGTTGTAATACAATGTCAAACGTAAAGGTATCTCCTGTATCTATATCTGTAGCTACTACAGTTAGAAGTGAACCATTAATTGTCACAGAGGCTGTATTAAAATTTGTAAACACCCCTGCTACGGTTACTCGCACAGGGCCATCTTGCTCTGGAGGTGAACAATCGCCTAAATCTTGAACGATAGCAAGCAAACTTCCATCTGGATCACCACAAGCTTCAATTTGCGTTTGAAGTGCCATAGAGTAATCTGCACAGGCAGATGTATATGCTTCCTCATCGAGAGGATCTACTGCATTGAAAATTTCTTGAGCTTCTGCTGTAGCGATTTCGGCAGCAGCACAATCGCCACCACAATTTAAAGAGTCTATCGTTGCTTGTAAATTACCACTAGGGTCGCCACACGCTTCAATTTGTGTAACGAGCGCATTACTGTAAGCAATACATAATTGCTCTTCATTATCATCATTTGCATTATTAAATGCCCCTAGCGCGGCATTTGCTGCAATCTCTGCTTGTAAACAGGGATCTGGTGTTGTACAGTCACCTAAGCTAGTAAGTGTAGCTTGCAATGCTCCTGATGAATCGCCACAAAGTTCTATAGTAGCTTGCAAAGCAAGAGAATAGGTAGAACATACTTGTGTATAATTTGCTTCTGTCGCTCCAGCAAAAGCTGCCTGTGCTGTAGTAAGGGTATCAAAGGCGTTCTGGCAAGTCTCACTATCTGGGTCTGGCTCTCCTGGCTCAGAGCCATCGCCAGTTGCACTAAATTCTCCCTCTAGCTGCTCATCTTCACAAGAGATCACCGTCACTGCGGCCATTAGTATAAATAGAAATAAGTAGTGTAGCTTTTTCATAAGAGTAGGAATTTCTAAAACTGAAACGCAAACATAATCAATTTATTGGACTGTTACTTAAGAACGTGGCGAGTCCTTACCCGCTCTTAGGATCGCATTCTGCTCTTCCATAAGATATTCAATTTTAGCTAGCAACTCGATATTCTTAGGCGTTACCTCTTCCTTATTTTTGGGATCTTCACCTTTATCCTTGAAGCGATTAATGCCTTTTATAACCGTAAAAATGGTAATCGCAATTATTAAGAAGTCTATAGAAACTTCAATAAGCTCGCCATAACCTATAGCTATCTCTGCTCCATCGCCTTCGCCGGCTCTTAGGACGTACTTCCTATCTGCTAGGTTAATCCCGTCTGTAAGTAAAGAAAGTGGTGGCATCACCATTTTTTTAACGAGAGTATTTACCACATTATTAAAAGCTGTACCTATAATAATACCTACAGCCATGTCGATCATATTTCCTTTGATCGCAAAGTTTTTGAATTCTTGTATAAAGCCTGCCATATTGAATTTAGTTATGCTTTCGCGAAATTAAGTTTTCCATTCTAAAAAATAGGTTTCCTAAGCAAGTCTGAGTTTAAAGTATATGCTTATGAAATGTGAGTGTGTAGTTTTCGCTTTCGCGAAAGCGAATAAACTATGAAACCACCTGTCGCTCTTTAGGAACTCGGTATAATAAAAGAACGCCTACTGCAAAGAACATTATTAAAAATACAATTGAAAAGCGCATACTCCCTGTAATTTCCTCAATAAAACCATAAAGAAACATACCGATAATGATCCCTATTTTTTCTGCCACATCGTAAAAACTAAAATAAGAGGTTGTATCTTCTGTATCAGGCAAAAACTTAGCATAAGTAGATCTTGATAGGGACTGAATCCCTCCCATCACAAGGCCCACAAATGCGGCCGTGATATAAAATTGAAGAGGTGTATAAACAAAATAAGCCCAAGCGCAAATGCAAATCCATATACCGTTTATAATAATAAGCGCTTTAATATTTCCCACGCTAGCCGAAAGCTTAGATGTGAGATATGCACCTAAAACTGCGACGAGCTGTATGAGTAAAATACTACTTATAAGGCCTGTAGTACGCTCACTATCACTCCCCCACTCTAGTTCTTGCTCACCAAAATAGGCTGCCGCAAGCATTACTGTCTGTACGGCCATACTATAAATAAAAAACGCAATAAGATATTTTTTGAGCCTTATTTGAGTTTGCATCGATTTCCAAATGTCTCTTAACTCATTAAATCCATTAAAAAGAACTGCCTTGGTAAGTTTACCATCTGCTTTATTACCCTGAGGAAGATAGCGATAGGTATACTGGCTAAAGCCTATCCACCATATACCAGTAAATACAAATGAGAGTCTTGTAGGCAAGCCTTCATCCTCAAAGCCAAAATATTCATAGCCCAAGATCATACTCAAACATACGATTAGAAGGAGAACACTACCTATGTATCCCAAGGAATATCCTTTTGCACTGATACTATCTTGCTGTTCTGGAAAGGCAATATCTGGAAGGTATGAGTTATAAAATACGAGACTCCCCCAGAAACCAATTAATCCTAGTGCGTATAAGAATAGACTCAAGTAAATATGCTCCAAACTGAACCAAAATAATCCTATGGTAGATAACGCACCTATGTAACAAAAGAGTTTTAAAAAAAACTTCTTATTACCAAGGAAATCTGCGACTCCAGAAAGAATGGGGGAAATAATTGCTACTACTAAAAACGCTAACGCCGTGGTATAAAATATAAGCGGACTACGACGCAGCAGCATACCAAAGACCTCGATCTCCTCGATCTCTGCCCCCCTAAATAGGGCTCCGTAAAACAAAGGGAAAATAGCCGAAGCGATGACTAGACTGTATACAGAGTTTGCCCAATCATAAAATGCCCACGCGTGTAAGAGTTTTTTGTGTCCCTTTTCAAGTGCTTTTCTCATACCACTAACATAGCAAAAGCTACGCTATTGCGTAGCTTTTAAGAGAAAATATTATTTCTAATTTATTTAAAGGAGGTTACTCCAAATTTTTTAGCTTCAGATTTAGCAAATGGCACTAATGCTTGGAGATTTGCTATACGCGTATCTGAAGAGGGGTGCGTGCTCATAATTTCTGGAGGGGCTTGCCCACCACTTGCAGCTTTCATTCGTTTCCAAAGCTCTGCACCTTCTTCTGGGTTATAACCAGCTATAGCGGCAATTATTAGTCCTATCTTATCTGCCTCAGTTTCGTGTTTTCTACTAAAGGGTAGCATTCCACCTATGTGACTACCTACACCGTATAGTTGCATAATTTGCTGTTGCTTCGCTGGATCTTGTCCTGAGACAGCAACTGCAGTTCCTAAAGCACCAAGCTGTTGGAGCTGTCCAGCACTCATACGTTGTGCTCCGTGATCTGCTAGTGCGTGCGCTAGCTCGTGACCCATTACGATGGCCAGACCTGTTTCTGATTCTGTTACAGGTAAAATACCAGTATAAACTACAATCTTACCTCCTGGCATACACCAAGCATTGATAGCATCATCTTTAACGAGGTTGTATTCCCAGCGGTAATCTTGTAGATACCCAGGTTCTCCCAGCGCAGTTAAATATCTCTCTGCGGCAACGGCAATTTTTTCACCTACGCGCTTAACCATATTGGATTCGGCTGTTCCAGTAATTACGTTATTCTCTGCAAGGAAAGCATCATATTGCTGGAATGCCATTGGGAATAACTGGTCATTACTTACAAAATTGAGCGTTTTCTTACCCGTAAAAGGGCTTGTCTTGCAAGCGCATACCAATAGTATGGTCATTACAAGTACAAATGTATTTTTTATTTTCATCGTGATGGTTTTTAGTTGTCACTATAAAAATACGCAAATGTTAAACGCCACTTAGATGCAACTCCGTGAAATCTTTGTTAATGATTAACGCGCAAGCAACGGGATCAAATTGAACATCATCCATTGAAACTACTTGATTATCAAGCTCTATCTCCTTAATTTCAAACGGTAATCCTATTAAATGAATCCTAAAAGTATCATAAGAAGTCATGTAATCACCCCTCTTATGTTGTTGTATAATCCAGTCTTTTTCACGACCAACCATTTTAAAAGTACGGTAGCTATAACGATCCTTTTTGTAGTCATAACCATCTTGTGCATCTTCATAGAGTTTTGATGCATTTTTCCCAATACCATAGTAAACTTCGAGTTCGACTTGTTCTATTTCAAGCTCACCTACGTATTGCTGTATTGGATATTTAGGTAGTATAGTTCCTTCTTTTACAAAAAGTGGCATCTCATCGATATCTGCTTCTACCCACTGCTCTTTTCCTCCGGGAACTATTTCCTTAGTCCAGTAATTGTACCACTGTCCTCTAGGCACGTACATACGTCTTCCTTTTGCATTAGGCTCCAAGATAGGACATACTAAAATATGGTGACCAAAGATAAACTCATCTGTGCGATAATGTGTTTGTGAATCCTCTTGATCAAAATAAACCAAGGGCTTCAATAAAGGAGTACCTTTCTGTACGTACTCGTAGAACATAGTGTATAAGTAAGGAAGGAGCCTATAGCGTAGATTGATAAATTTACGTGCAATATCTGTGACACCTTCATCAAAAGTCCAAGGTTCTTGATCGCCGTGGTGACCAGAGGAGTGCGTTCTACAAAACGGGTGAAATACACCTAATTGTATCCAGCGAGCGTAAAGTTCGCCAGTAGGCTGCTCTGCAAAACCACCAATATCAGTCCCTGTAAAGCTCATTCCTGAGATACACATACGTTGCACCTGGATATTTGCAACCCAAAGATGCTCCCAGCTTGCCACATTATCGCCTGTCCA
>CAWUIT010000026.1:0-16848 GCA_963922345.1 uncultured Dokdonia sp.
CTTCTCATCAGACATTGTGTCTCCAGTCTTAATATCTTTAAATCCTACTGCTGCTCCAATATCTCCAGCTTCGATAAAATCGATCGCATTTTGTTTATTAGAGTGCATCTGGTAGATACGTGAGATACGCTCTTTCTTACCAGAACGATTATTTAAAATGTAAGATCCAGCATCTAGACGACCAGAATATGCACGGAAAAAAGCTAAACGACCCACAAAAGGATCTGTTGCGATTTTAAATGCAAGTGCAGCAAACGGCTCCTTTACACTAGGCTTACGAATTTCTTCTTTTTCAGTATCTGGATTGATTCCTTTAATTCCTTCTTTATCAGTAGGAGCTGGAAGGTAACGACACACAGCATCTAAAAGGAATTGAACCCCTTTATTCTTAAATGCAGACCCACAGATCATTGGGATGATAGCCATATCCATTACTGCAGCGCGAAGAGCAGCGTGCACTTCATCTTCTGTAATAGAATCTTCATCTTCCATAAATTTCTCAAGAAGATTTTCATCATAAGATGCTACTTCTTCAATCAGCAAAGCTCTATACTTACGAGCTTCAGCTTTTAACTCTTCTGGAATCTCTACAACATCAAATGTTGATCCTTGCGTTTCATCGTGCCAAACTATCGCACGGTTCTTTACAAGATCAATAATACCTTTAAAATCTCCCTCATCACCTATGTTAAGTACGATAGGCACGGCGTTTGATTTAAGCATATCTTTTACTTGCTGACAAACAGCAAGAAAGTTGGAACCTTGACGATCCATTTTATTTACAAAACCGATACGTGGCACTTTATAGTTATCTGCCAGTCTCCAGTTAGTTTCTGATTGTGGCTCAACACCATCAACAGCACTAAATAAGAAAACTAATCCATCAAGAACACGTAGCGATCTATTTACTTCAACCGTAAAATCAACGTGACCAGGAGTATCAATAATATTAAAGTGATAATCTTTAGTTTCTGGAAGTGGCTTAGCATTTTCCATAGGAAATTTCCAAGTACACGTTGTAGCAGCAGAAGTAATTGTAATACCTCTTTCTTGCTCCTGCTCCATCCAGTCCATTGTAGCGGCACCATCGTGCACCTCTCCAATTTTATGGCTCACTCCCGTATAATATAATATACGCTCTGTAGTAGTGGTTTTACCAGCATCAATATGCGCAGCAATACCAATATTTCTAGTAAATTTTAAATCTCTTTGTGCCATTTCTTAGAATCTAAAGTGTGAGAATGCTTTATTTGCTTCTGCCATTTTATGTGTATCAACACGCTTCTTAACAGCTGCTCCTTCTTCTTTTGCAGCGGCAAGAACCTCTGCAGCAAGTTTTGCAGCCATAGATTTTTCATTTCTCTTACGAGAAAAGCTAATCAACCATTTCATTGCTGTTGAGATCTTACGATCTGGACGAATTTGCATTGGTATTTGATAAGTTGCCCCACCCACACGACGACTACGCACTTCTACGTGCGGCATTACGTTAGATAAAGCATCTTTCCACAGCTCTAAAGCTGTTTTTTCTTCATTTGTGTTTTTTTCTTCTATAATATCTATAGCATCATAGAATACTTTAAAAGCTGTAGACTTCTTCCCACTCCACATCATCATATTAACAAAACGAGTTACTAACTGGTCGTTAAATTTTGGATCTGGAAGAATTGGTCTCTTCTTGGCCTGTCTTTTTCTCATTACTTCTTCTTAAAGTGTTGTTGATTTACTTCTTAGGGCGTTTTGCACCGTACTTAGATCTTGATTGTAGTCTTCCTGCAACACCTGCGGTATCTAAGGCTCCACGTACAATATGGTATCTAACTCCTGGCAAATCTTTCACCCTTCCTCCTCTTACCAATACTATCGAGTGTTCTTGAAGATTGTGACCTTCTCCACCAATGTATGCATTCACCTCTTTACCATTTGTTAAACGAACACGCGCAACTTTACGCATAGCCGAGTTAGGTTTTTTAGGTGTAGTCGTGTAAACACGAGTACATACGCCGCGGCGTTGTGGGCACGATTCAAGGGCAGCCGATTTACTCTTCTTGGTAATTTTGGTTCTTCCTTTACGTACTAATTGTGAAATTGTTGGCATAATTTCTTTCTACCTAATTGTTAATTTTCTTAATATACCCATTTTAAGGGTTGGCAAAAGTATGAATAATTTCTTGATCAACAAACAGCGTATGATTAAATTTTCAAAAAAGTTCTCAAAGCTGAAAAACTACTATACTTTCGTAAAACATAATACGTTAAGCAATCTGTAAAACATCTCCCTATTGAAGCCGCAATTATCTTTTCTACTATCCGTATTCTGCGCATTAACAATTATCGCTCAAAACAAAGAAACGCTTCACCTCCAAATTTACGGGTCTAACCAAGAAGAAACTGCCTTAATTGATAATTATAACACTCCTTATAGGTATTCTGAAATAAATGAACTAATCAGCCAGCTTGATACATTAGAAAGAAAACTTCTTACAGATGGCTATTATGATATTATTAGGAAGGATACTCGAAAAAATGACACCATCTACATTTCAAGAATAAATTTAGGGCAGAGGTATGAATTGCTCAAACTATATATTAATGACGATAGCACATTAAAAAACTATATCGCACAAACTAATATTAATATAAAAGATGATAGTATAACCATTGAGACCGCTTTCGCGAAAGCGTACCTAGAAAAACTTGCGACCATCGCATCAAATAATGGTCAACCCTTTACGACTTTCAAAATAGAAAACATTAAAAAATCTAAAGAAAACAATGGGCTATCTGCCACACTGACCTTACAAAAAAATGATGAGCCTCGTTTCATAAACAATATTGTAGTAAAAGGGTATGAAAATATCCCGAAGAGCTTTTTAAAATATTATGCTGGCATTAAACCAAACGCTCTTTTTAATGAGAAAAAAATTGCAATCCAGAGCAGAGCTATTGCAACACTTCCTTTTGTGAGTGAGACGAAATCGCCAGATTTACTATTTACAGAAGACAGCACCTCACTATATCTTTATCTTGAACGCAATACTGTTAATCAATTTGATGGTTTTTTAGGATTTACATCAGAGGATAATAATCAATTGCGGTTAAATGGATATTTAGATTTATCACTGTTGAATAATTTCAATTTTGGCGAATCGTTTTCTTTAAATTATAAGGCAGATGGGCGCGATCAATCACAATTATCCATTAAAACGGAGTTACCTTATATATTAAAGACCCCAATAGGTTTAAGGGCAAACCTAAAACTCTTTAGACGCGATAGTACATTTTCTACATCAGAACAGTCTATAGAGCTACTTTATCAATTAAATCAAAAAACATCATTTGGTTTAGGATACAGAGGACAGCAATCTGAAAATCTAAGCGAGCCTAATGAAGTATTACTTCAAGATATTGAAAGTTTTAATTCCTCTCAAATTCAAGCATCGTTACTTTTTCAAACAAGAAGTAATAACACTTTCTTTCCTATCAAAAGACAGCTTAGACTTAAAACTAGCTATGGCAATAGAAATTCCCAACTACTTGACCAAGACCAAGTATCTATTGAGGGTGTTATAGAAAATATTTTCTCTTTAGATTCTAGGAACTCGATCTATATTAGAAACACGACCCAATATTTAATTTCTGACAATTACTTGACAAATGAGCTTTATAGGTTTGGTGGAATTTTAACGCTTAGAGGTTTTGAAGAAAATAGTCTATTTGCAAACTTACTCTCTACTTTAAATACAGAATATAGATACACCTTCAATCAAAGCCTCTATCTAAATACTATCCTAGATTACGGCTACTTTGAAAATGATCTTAATGACGTATCTCAGAACTTATATAGTGTCGGTTTCGGTGCGGGCATCAACACAAAGGCGGGAATTTTAAAAATTAACATAGCAAACGGTAAGTTTGAGAATACACCTTTCTTATTTTCTAATACAAAACTACACATCATCCTCGCGGTATCCTTTTGATAACATAGGCTAGCAATTATTAACTATTCCTTTGAAAAAATGCAAAATTTAGCAAGTAATAGTTGTGTAGTTAACTTTTTATTATGATTTTTGGCATTGGCTAATTCAAATAATTTATAAAAATGAAAACAAAGTTTAGTGGAATTTTAACGCTATTACTAGCGTTTGTAGTGCAAATATCCTTTGCACAAACAACAGTTTCCGGAACAGTTACTGAAGTTAATGGTCCTTTGCCTGGTGCAAATGTCATTATCAAAGGTACATCTACTGGAACTCAAACAGATTTTGACGGTAACTACACAATACAAGCGAGTCCTACGGATGTTCTTGTATTTAGTTTCGTTGGATTCAAAACTCAAGAAACAACCGTTGGTAACAGAAGCACGATAAACGTGGCTCTTGATGCTGACAATACTCTTGATGAGGTTATCGTAACTGCACAAGGTGTTAAAAGAGAGAAAAAAGCACTTGGTTATGCTGTAAGTGAAGTAGCATCAGAAGAAATTGAAGGACGTACTGAAGGTGATGTTGCCCGTGTACTTTCTGGAAAAGCATCTGGGGTTCAAATTACATCACAGAGTGGGGCGTCAGGTTCTGCAACCAATGTAATTATTCGTGGTTATACTTCTATTAACGGAAGTAACCAAGCACTCTTTATTGTAGATGGTGTACCTTTTAGTAGTGACACAAACGCTCAAGGTAATTTCCTTAATGGAAATAATGGGTCATCACGTTTCTTGGATCTAGATCCTAACAATATTGAAAGCGTGAACGTACTTAAAGGTCTTGCAGCAGCAACACTTTATGGTACACAAGGACGTAATGGTGTAATCGTTATTACAACAAAATCCGGTTCAAGCGGTGTTGGAGGTCCTAAGAAAACCGAAATCACAGTTAATCAATCTTATTTTGTTAATGAGATAGCTTCGTTACCAGATTACCAAGACAAATACGGTGGAGGTTTTGATCAATCTTTTGGATGGTTTTTCTCTAACTGGGGTCCTGCATTCGCTGCTGGCGGAGTTGATGGATACTTAAATGATCCAGCTGGAACTATTGATGAGAACGGAACTGTTGCTCACCCTTATGACACAACAGGTGCTGATATTGGTCAGATTTTAAGAGATGAGTTTGATGGAGTTCGTTATGAGTATAGACCATACAACAACGTATCTCAATTCTTCAGAACTGGAGGTGTTTCTAATACTTCTATCAATATTAATGGTGCATCTGACGATGGCAAAATCAACTATAACCTAAATTATGGTCATCTTGAGGATAAAGGTTTTATACCTGGAAACCAATTGAGAAGAAATAACCTTTCTGTAGGTGGACGAGCTCAATTATCTAACAAGTTTACTATATCAGGAACAATGAACTTTACACGAACTGACTTTGTATCTCCTCCAGTTGCCGCTTCTCGTGGAAATGGAACTTTAGGATTTTCAGTTTTTGCAAATGTATTCTTTACACCTAGAAACGTTGATTTAGCAAACTTGCCTTTCCAAATTCCTGAAACAGGTGGTAGTGTTTATTACCGTCAAGGTAATGACATTAACAACCCTAACTGGATTGTAGAAAATGCAAAGTCTACTCAGTTAACAAATCGTGTATTTGGAACATCAACACTATCTTATGCTTTGAGTGACAACTTAAACCTGCAATATAGAGCTGGTGTTGACTTCTACAACGAGCGTAACACATTCGGTGTTAATAAAGGTGGAGTTTTAGGAGCTGCTGTAGATGATATTAATGGACAATATAGTACGTTTGATAACAATACTCGTATATGGGATCATTACTTAGCTCTTAGTGGAGATTACGATATCTCTGATAAAATTGGATTAACTTTTATTGCAGGTGCTACTTCAAGATCAAGAGAATTTGATCGTTCAGGAGTTCAAAGTACAGGACAACTTGTATTTGGTGTACAACGTCATTTTAACTTTTTAGAACAAACTCCTATACAGTTTACAAGCTATCAAAATATCGTTGGTGTGTTAGCACAGACTGATATTGATTATGACAATATGCTTTTCCTCACGCTTGCTGCTCGTAATGACTGGGTTTCAAACTTACCTTCAGAAAACAATTCACAATTGTATCCTTCTGTAAGTTTATCATTCCTTCCTACAGCTGCATTTGACGGAATAAGAGGTGATGGTTTAGGTTACCTGAAGTTAAGAGCAGGTCTTGGAACATCAGCTGGTTTCCCAGGTGGTTTCCCAACTGTAAATACAGTTAACCAGTTTACAAATCAATTTATTAATCAAGTAGATGGAAATAACGTTACAACAAACGGTGTAAGTAACTTCCAAGCTAATCCAGACTTGAAGCCAGAGCTTATTTCTGAATTTGAAGTAGGTTTTGATACTCGCTTATTTAACAATCGCATAAGCTTAGATTTCTCATACTTTAATAGATCTACAGATGATCTTATTGTATTCGAAAACCTTGCACCTTCTACAGGATTTACTCAAACACAATCTAATGTTGGTAAAGTAGAAGGAGATGGATTTGAAGTAGACTTAGGAGTTGATATCTTCCAAACTGATTCAAATGGTTTCGCTTGGAATTCTAGAGTAAACTTTACAAAAAGTGAGCAAATTGTAACTGAGCAAAATCAAGATCAAATTCTTTATGCAGGATCTACTAACCCAATCTTAGGAGCAAATGCTGCTATTAAAGGAGAGCAATTAGGTGTTATTGTAGGTACAAGAATTCAAAGAGATGATGCAGGTAACTTCGTAGTTAATGGTGCTGGAGATTATGTAGTACAAGACAACTTGATTCTTGATGATGGTCGTAGTATTACTCCAATCATTGGTAATCCTAACCCGGATTACGTAATGAACTGGATTAACACATTATCTTATAAAAATTTCAACTTAGGCTTCCAAATGAACTACACAAAAGGTGGAGATATTTTATCAAACACTATTGCAGTACTTTTAGGTCGTGGTCTTATTGTTGAGACTGAGGATCGTGCAAATACTTATATTCTTCCAGGAGTTCAAGCTGATGGTTCACCAAACCAAACGCAAATAAATAACTCACAGTACTACTTCAGCAATGTACTATTTGGACCAGCAGAATTAAAAGTTTACGACGCATCTACTATTAGATTACAAGAGTTATCATTTGGTTATAACGTTCCTAAGAAATTCTTAGAGAGAACTCCATTTGGATCATTTAGTGTAACTGCAAGTGGATTTAACCTTTGGTACGACGCATATAATACTCCTGACGGAGCTAATTTTGATCCTAACGTAGCTGGTGTAGGTGTTGGTAATGGTCGTGGATTTGACTATATCAATGGACCTTCTTCTAGAAGATATGGATTAAGCGTTAAAGCATCATTTTAATAAAAGAATTATAAATATAGAATTATGAAAAACACAATTAAGTTCATAATGGCTGTTGTTCTTACTGGTAGCTCTCTGTTTTACTCATGTGAAACCACAGAGTTAGAGCTAGTAGACGATCCGAACAACTTAACGCCTGAACAAGCAGATCCAAACCTGCTACTTAATGCAATACAGTTAGCTTATGCTAACAATCTTCAATCATTTAATGGAAATGGTGAAGTATTGACAAGAATTAAAAATTTTAGTTCAAGAATTTATTTTGCAGGACTAACAGGTCAGACTTTAAACTTTGCTTGGAGTAATACATATGCAGGAATTTATCCTGATGTTGCTGCTCTCGAAGCATTATCTGAAGACCCTACACTAGATTTACGTTTTCACGTAGGTATAGGTAAAATTATGCAAGCGCATTCGACACTCTTACTTGTGGATTATATTGGTGATGTACCATTTGATCAAACTGGAAATCCTCAAGAATTTCCAAGTCCAATGGCGCAAGATGGTGCTGAAGTTTATGCAGGGGCTATCGCTTTATTAGATGAAGGAATTGCTTTGCTTGAAACTATTGATGTAGAACAAGCGACTAACGTTGAAGATTTTTTCTTTGATGAAGATGCAGAAGCTTGGGTTAAAGCAGGAAATACAATTAAAATGAAAGCTGCGATTACAACTGGTGATTTTACGACATTTAACCAAATCGTTGCAACAGGTAACTTTATCTCTTCAACAGAGGATGATTTACAATTTCAATTTGGATCTAATCTTTTGAATCCTGACACGCGTCACCCTGATTATCAAGCAGATTACACGCCATCAGGCGCAAACATTTATCAATCAAACTGGTTGATGAATACTATGCTTGAGTCTGGAGATCCACGTATAACTTATTATTTCTATAGACAAACCGATTGTACTCCGGGTGCATCTTGTAATCCTGATGGGAATGGAGAAACACTCTCTTGTTCATTAGAATTACCACCAGCTCACTATGTTTTAAATAACTTTACATATTGTTATTTAGAAAATGGTTACTGGGGTAGAGATCATGGTGATGCTGATGGAACTCCTCCTGATAACTTCTTAAGAACTGCAAGTGGTGTTTATCCATCTGCTGGACTTTATGATCAAGGAGAATTTGGTCAAGTAGGTTTAGGTTTTGGTGGCGGCGGTGCTGGTATTGAGCCTATTATTCTTGCTTCATATGTTGATTTCTGGAGAGCAGAAGCTGCAATGGAGGCTGGAGATACTGATGCTGCAAGAGATTTTATGGTTGCAGGTATTACAAAGTCTATTGAGAAAGTTCAGTCATTCGGATCAATAGATCCAACAAATGACGGATCTACAGAACCAGGTTCTGATGAAGTAAATGCATTTATTTCTGATATAGAGAGTAACTTTGATGACGCATCTTCAATGGCTGACAAGTATAATATCTTAGCTGAACAATACTGGGTAGCAATGTACGGAGGTGGAGCTGAAGCTTATAACTTCTATAGAAGACAAGGGTATCCTACATCTCTACAAGGAAATCTTGAAGAAGATCCAGGACCATTCCCAAGATCTTTCCCATATGCTACTTCAGAGGTTACAGCAAATCCTAATATTAACCAGAAAGCCGACCTTAATGGTCAAGTATTCTGGGATACTAATCCACCATCATCAGCTAACGGAGGATTTCCTGCAGCTAACTAATATTAAAAAATACTTATGAAAAATATATTAAAATATGTCTTTACAAGTGCCATCCTTTTAGGATTGGCATCTTGTGAGGATGACGAACAGAATGTAACAGACCTTGTACAAGAAACTGTTGAAAGAGGTGCTGTTCTAAGAACTATTGATTTTACTAATGAATACGTCCTTGATATAGATGAAGGATATTCAATCACACTTGAAGAACAAGACGTTGAGGATGGTGATTTATTAGAAAGTGTATCTATATCAGTAACTTATACTGACAACTCTGATATTGCTGGAGATTCAAGCGCAGCTACAACTTCAGAAGTTGCATTAGCAACAATTACTGCAGCCGAGTTTACTGATGGCCCTTTTGGTTTACCAAGATATACTTATTCTATTTCTATGGATGATCTTCTTACCGCTGTAGGATTATCATCAGATGAGGATATTTACGTAAATGATACATTTGTATTTCAAGAGGTTTTAACCTTAACTGACGGAAGAGTTTTTAGTTCTGATAATGCAGGAGACATCATCCAAGGTGGTTTCTTTAGTTCACCTTTCCAACACGTAATGACTGTTAGTGGTGGAATCGAACTTGCATTTGAAGATGTTGGTACTAATGAAATTAACATTGTAGAAGGAGCGACAAATGATGGCTATTCAGCTACGCTTGTAGTTACAGAAGCAGTTGAAAATCTTTGGTCTGAAGTTCAAGTTTTTGCAAGATACCAAGACAACACTGACGAAGATGGAGAGGCAGATCTTACAACTGAAGATATGCTTATTGGTACTTTCAATAGATCTATATTCACACCAACTCTAGACGATGGTGAGGTTGTTGAAAATACACTTGAAGCTCCTCTTAGCTTTACTTTTGACGAAATAAGAGGTTCTGTAGATCTAGATGATATGCGTGCAGGTGACCAAGTACTAATAAGATATGCTGTAATTAACGTTGCTGATCGTCCTATTAGTTCTTTAGTAGAGCCATTTACACAATCAGTACCAGTTGTAAGTTGTGAAGCTCCTCCGGTAGCTGATCCTGCAACATTTGGTACAGGTCTATATACTGTAAGCAATGAAGCTGGAGTATTTCCAGATTTTGGTGCCACAATGGATTGGGAAGAAGGTGCAGTTGTTGAAATCGTTTCTTTAGGAGGACTTGATAGACAAATAGTTGATATTTGTTATCTTGTTGAATTTGGAGATTTCTGTGGCCCATTAGACTTCACATTTAATTGTGATAAAGTATTCGCTCCTCTTCAAGCTCCAGGTGGTGGTGTTGGATGTGGTGGTGCAATATTTGGTTCATCATTACCTGGCGAAGCAAATGGATCGTTTGACTCGACAGATGATACAGAGATATTTGTTTCTCTTAACATTACTGCTGATGAGTCTGCAACTACGTGTCCATCAGTACCATATACAACTACTATTAAATTGACAAAAATCTAATAGTTTAAGATAGTTGTAAATCACAAAGCCGCACATTGTGCGGCTTTTTTTTATATATTCTTTCATCAAACATTACTGCTAGATCAATATCATATTATAATAAAATGGAAAGAACATTACAAATACACGGCACTAGAGCCATTATTGAAGCTATAGAAGCCGGAAAGGAAATTGATAAAGTCTTTTTACAGAAAGGACTACACAACTCCCTACTTAGTGAACTCAATACATTAATTAAAAAAAATGGCATACAGACTTCTTATGTCCCCATTGAGAAGCTTAATAAACTTACTCAACTCAATCACCAAGGTGCAGTAGCGACAATCTCCCCTATCAACTATGCAAACTTTGAAGAATTAGTGTCTAATATAATAGAAAGCGGTCAAACACCACTATTCTTATTACTAGATCAACTTTCAGATGTGAGAAATTTTGGAGCAATTATTAGAACCGCCGAATGCACAGGCGTTCATGGAATCATTATACCTAAAAAAGGGGGTGCCCCTCTTAATGGTGTGGCAGTAAAGACCTCTGCAGGAGCAGCGTTTAATGTTCCTATTGCCAAGGTTGATCACATTAAAGACGCCATTTATTATTTACAAGGATCTGGAGTAACGGTCGTCGCAGCCACAGAAAAAACTGAAAACCTTATTTTTGACCAAAATTTAAAAGTACCCACCGCAATCATCATGGGTAGGGAAGATAGTGGAGTGTCCTCCGGAGTTTTAAAGATTTCTGACACCTTAGCTAAATTACCATTAATGGGATCTATAGCCTCTTTAAACGTGTCTGTAGCTTGCGGAGCGATACTTTATGAAGTATTAAGACAGAGATCTTAAATCAACAACACAGATTATTCAATTTCTTGGTCTGATTCAGAATTCTCCATATAGTCTATTTCAAAAAAATTACCATTTTCATCAAACTGGCGCATAAAAGGATCTTCTTCCTGTGAAAATTCATCACGTTCCCATTCATATTTAATTGGTCCAGGCACGCTTTCGCGAAAGCATAGGGCTAGTAAGAATCCACTAATAAAACCTGATAAATGTCCTTCCCAAGATACTGCTTTATCTAACGGCAAAGTACCCCAAATAAGACTTCCATAGAGAAAAACAACAATAAGAGACAACGCTATAAGCCTATAATGTTTTGTAATTATACCTTTGAAAAATAAAAAAGAAACCAGGGCGTATATGACACCACTTATCCCTATATGGTATGCCTCTCTACCAAATATCCAAGTTCCTAAGCCACTTAAAACGATAACCCACAAAAGAACCCTGAAAGCAATGTATCTATAAAAATAAAAAAGTGCCATACTCAAGATTAATAATGGCACCGTATTATGCCATAAATGAGTAAGACCAGAATGAATAAACGGTCCAAAAAGTATACCACGTAACCCTAAAACATCTCGTGGTTTAATTCCAAAGGTTGTGAAGTCTAATCCAAACCGAATTTCTAACCAAAACGATGTCCAAATACCTAAAACCAATAGTATTGGATAGATTAGTACACCATTATAAAATTTGAAATGGCTAGATTCCATAATTTAATTTATATTATTTACCAAACCTCGTCAAACAGCATACCACATTTAATTTACTGAATAAATGTCGTTAATGATATAACTTTAAACAATGAATACACCACTTGCAGAAAGGTTGCGTCCCAAAACATTAGATTCGTATTTGAGCCAGCAACATTTGGTTGGTCCAAATGGGAGTTTAAAACAGTCTCTTGATGCTGGAGTTATTCCATCTCTGATACTTTGGGGACCACCAGGCATAGGAAAGACGACGCTAGCCACCATTATCGCTAAAGAATCAAAACGTCCATTCTTTACTCTGAGCGCTATTAACAATGGTGTTAAGGATGTACGTGATATAATTAATAAAGCCAAACAGAGTGAAGGCTTATTTACTCAAAAAAATCCGATTCTATTTATAGATGAGATACATCGCTTTTCAAAATCACAGCAAGACTCGTTACTTGGCGCAGTAGAGCGTGGTTGGGTTACATTAATTGGCGCAACTACAGAAAATCCAAGTTTTGAAATAATTCCCGCGCTACTATCTCGTTGTCAAATTTATGTTCTTAAGCCATTTAATAAAAATGATTTAGAATTGTTGTTAAATAGAGCCATAACAGAAGATGCAATTTTAAGTAAAAAGAACATTGAATTGAAAGAAGTTGATGCATTACTAAAATTAAGTGGTGGCGATGCTCGCAAGCTTCTCAATATTTTTGAACTATTAGTTACCTCTGAGATCAAGGACAATGTAGTAATTACCAATCATTTCGTCGAATCTAAGATTGAGCAAAATATAGCGCGTTATGATAAAACTGGAGACCAGCATTATGATATTGCATCAGCTTTTATAAAATCTATCAGGGGTAGTGATCCAAACGGAGCAATATACTGGCTTGCTAGAATGATTGAAGGAGGTGAAGACGTGAAATTCATAGCTCGGAGACTCATTATCTCTGCCTCAGAAGACATTGGTCTTGCTAATCCCACAGCTCTTATAATGGCCACAAATTGCTTTCAAGCTGTTGTAACCATAGGGTATCCAGAAGCCCGCATAATTTTAAGTCAGTGTACGGTATATCTAGCTAATTCTGCAAAGAGTAACTCATCTTATACAGCAATTAATAAAGCTCAAAACCTTGTCAAACAAACTGGCGATTTATCAGTACCCCTAGCTCTTAGAAATGCTCCTACACAATTAATGAAAGATTTGGACTATGGAAAGGAGTATAAATATGCTCATGACTTCGATAAAAATTTTATAAACCAAGAATTTTTACCTGAGGAAATTACTGGTACAAAACTTTATGAACCAGCAGATAACTCAAGAGAGCAAATGATCAGGAATGATCTCAAGGGCAAGTGGAAAAAGAAGTACAACTATTGATTAATGTTTATTACTTGTAACTTAGAATCGTTTCTACTTGAAACTAGGAGTCTTTTATCCAGATTTTTGAGATATATAAGCTCCAGATCTTTTACATTCCCATCTAGAAAGAGGCCACTATCGTTTGATGCAATAGCTTGATATCCGTCAATTTTATTTGAAATTAGAATAGACCCCACTCCCGAATCATATCTAGGTGTCTCTACTTCTGTTTCATAGATGGCTCCGCCAACGATTATATCCTCGTAACCATCACGATTAAAGTCATATTTTTCAATTGATAAAACAGGGCCGTTTTGGGCTAATGCTGGAAGATCCTTAATTTCAAAAGTTCCGGACTGACTACCTATTAATAGTTTTGACGAAAATGTCGTGACCTCCTTTTGATATGCATCATCAAGCTTTTCACCATAAATATCATTAAGTGTAGCATTTGCAAATTCATTATAAGTGCTGAACTTTTCAGAAATGAATGGCATTTGTTGACTACTACACTCCTTCCCTCTTGCTGGAACGTAATTTCCGTTATATTCATTACTAAGAACCAGGTCAAAAGAACCGTTTTCATCAAAGTCTCTTGCAAAAACCTTAAATGGTTTTTCTACACTTGCTTTATATTTAACATTATCACCTATGTTTCCAACGATATAATCCTTTATGCCATCATTATTAACATCTGTCTCTTTTATAGAAAACCACCATCCCTTTAAAGAATCTAGAATCGGTAATTCTTGTTTTTTAAATGACGACCCCGTATTTACTAATAAACCTACTGAAGACCACTCGCCTACAATCATCAGATCATCCAGACCGTCATTATTATAATCTGTTGCAAGGACATCATTTATAATACCAAATGACATCAAATCTGGGGCTACTTGACTAGTTACATCTGTCAATTTCCCATCATCATTTTGATAAATTACAGAAGGTGTACTTACTGGAAATTTCCCTTGTTCTATTCTATTACCTACGATAATATCTTGATCACCATCATTATCAAAGTCAATCATTTCAACAGACTTACTATAGGCAAAACGATTTTCGCCTGTAGTATCAAACTCACTTCTTATGAGATTTCCAGTACCATCATTCTTATAAATTCTATTTTCAAGAAGTGGGTCGTTAGTTTCAAATTCATTACCACCACTTAATACTATTAAATCTTGATCACCATCTAGATCAATATCTACAAAAATAGACTCCATATCTTCGTAATACTTATCTACCGCTAGTGCTTTACTCGGTTTTTCTACAAATCCAGTTTTGCTTTGCAAATATAATTTACCTGCTTGACCCGATGCTCCACCCACAAAAATATCCATTAAGCCGTCTCCATTAATATCACCTTTTGATATAAAAGGTCCTAACCGAGATTGTTTATAAGGTAAGAGAACTTCATTGCTAAAATCGTTGTAATCATTTTCAACGTGCTCAAATGAAAGTCCATAATCACCAGAACTATTTGAAAAATATTTGTCTGAGTCTCTTACGTCAAATATGGGTTTACTTGAAAATGTTGCATCTGCTTCTTTAAATGTAAGAGTCACGTTGGCCTCAACATTCTCCATTTCAGTTCGTTTTCCAGATGGCCATTGAACTATAATTTTATTGACCTTTGTCTTCTCTCCTAATCCAAAATGCGCAATCTTTTGTACCGCACTGAGGTACCCGCGGGTTCTGGCGTTCTCAAAAGTTTGAGCCCCATCGTCTGTCTCAATAGTAATTTTTGCAAAATCTTCTGATACTACACCTTCCGTTTTAATTGAGATATAATTACCTAGACCCTTCTCAACAGATAAATTTTTGAATAAAAAAGCTTCATCATCTATATTATTTGTAATAAGCTCTAGATCTCCATCATTATCTAAGTCTGCATAAACCCCTCCATTAGAGTAAGAAGCAACAGCTAAGCCCCATTGGTATGACTTATTCTTGAAGTTAAGATCGCCTGCATTTACAAAAAGAATATTACTCAGTTTTTCAGTAGGCATAGCGTCATATAACTTTTGCTTTACTTCTATAGGAACATTACCATTAAAAGCTCGCTGTGTTTGAGTTACTTGATTTTTTAAGTCATTATCAAGCGCATACTTTCTATACCCATTTGTCACATACACATCGCGATCGGAGTCATTGTCTAGATCTGCCATTAAACCTGCCCAACTCCAGTCTGTTTTTGCCATCTTTGCTTGTTGAACAACATTACTAAAATTGCCGTTACCCCTATTTAATTGCAGAGAGTTAAACATATATTGATGCTGGAAGCCTAACTCATCGGTTAATAAGCTAAAGCGCTGTTCGTTCATACTTGCCATCAACGTTTTTGAGCGCACGTGATCACTCGCAGCCATATCTAGCACAAAAATATCTTGAAGATTATCATTGTTTAAATCGGCAATATCCACTCCCATACCATAAAATGATATTTGAGAAGTTCTCGTATTTATTTGGTCTGAAAATGTACCATCTTGATTATTGATATACATGGCGTCTGGCACATAATAATCATTTGCAATATAGATATCAAGCCATCCATCATTGTTTATATCACTAACCATTAATCCTAGACCAAAAGACGGTTTGAGCAAACCAGCTTCTTTGGTCACTTTATCAAAGGTCTTACCGTTGTTACGATATAATTGAATACTACTTTTTTCTAGATTTTTTGCAAGTTCCATAGTCGCAAAAAATCGTTGGGGATCTAAACCATAAAATTCATTTTCATTACTCACTATCAAATCTAAATCTCCATCTTTATCATAATCAAAAAATGCAGACTGCGTGCTTATCCCTGTATCATCTATATTGTATTGAGATGCGCTTTCGCGAAAGCGCTCTCCTCCTTCATTAATAAATAAGAGATTTTTGCGCTCAGTGGCTTGCTTTGGTCCACCTTGTGAGACATAGATATCGATAAATCCATCATTATTAATATCTACAAATGTGACGCCATTAGACCATTGTTTACCTGCATTTATGCCTGACGATGCTGTCACATCTTCAAATTTTAAATTCCCACGATTGAGATATATTTTGTTCTGGACTTGATTACCACTAAAAAAAAGATCTTGCAGACCATCATTATTAAAGTCTGCTACTCCAACGCCAGCTCCGTTATAGAAATAATCAAAATCAAAAAGGTTTGCAAGGCTGCTCACATCCTCTTTTAACTGGTTTTTAAATGTTAAGCCACTATATGAGCTAGAAATTTGTTCAAATACTTGAGATACATCATCTTGCTTCTTTTTCTCTACAACCATAGTATCCTCACCGTCACTATTTGATTTTTTACAGCTTACAAAGACTACAAATAAAATAAGTGTAATGATTTGTTTCATCATTTGACTAGAAATATCATGTTTACGGTTCCTGCGATTCCTTTAATCTTACGTTCAATAACTAACATACCATTATTACAAGATGCCAGTCCAGTAAATT
>CAWUIT010000027.1:0-16772 GCA_963922345.1 uncultured Dokdonia sp.
TCAATCTTCAGTTCATTCAGGAATGGGATTTCCAGCCTAGTCTACTAAAATCCTTTCGTGAGAAGGCTAGGTTTCTATTCAATGAATCAGAAAAAACCTTGTCTTTCTTTCATAATTCATTTAAGCAATTCCTTCTTCATCATACTGCCTTAAATTATTTAACAAATGAGTTTGATCCAACAAGCAATGTCAAGTATCATAACGAACTCGCTGATTATTATGTAAAGTCAGAAATTGAAAAATCTTGGAAACAGAATCACCATCTATTTCAGGCACAGCAATATGATAGGTTTGTTTCAGTCGTTACACCAGATAGCTTTACTGAACAACTACTTAACTTCAGACCAGCAGAAGAAATAAAGCAAGATGCAAAATTAGGTATTGAAATAGCCAGACAAAATAAGGACATCAATGTTCTTATAAGATATCTGTTCTCATTAGCGGAAATCGAAAGAAGGTTATTCAATATTGATCCTGCATCACTTACAGAAGAGCTCTTATTCCTAAATAAATTTGATTTAGCCAGAGATTATCTAAGAACTGGTAATACCTTACATTGTAGCGAATCATATGCATTCAAAGCATGTCGCTTGTTTATAGAATTTGGACACAAATCTGAAGGAGCAACTTTATACAATTTAGCCTATCCCGAGATCATAACAGATTCAGGGATTTTAATTGATGATTCTCACAGATACGAGGAAATAAGGGACTCTTTAGAAGAATGGATTTATACAGCTCCATTTTTTGAATCGACAGAGAATATTTTCTCAATAATTGATAAAATTCATTTCTCAGATAGCATCCGAGAAAATAGATTTGAAGAAAAAGAATCCGATTTACAACTAAGATTGCTCTCGAATCTTGGTTATAGTTTAGTTGATCAAAATAAGTGGGATGATTTCAATAGTGTCACGGAAAAAATAGATGCCACGTCTTCGAGAAGAAGGAATTCTCTTTTTCAACTTATAAAATATGCTATCGAGCAATGCCTTGACTTAAAAGATGATAGTCGAGCAAATGAATATTTGTCATTGTTAACCTCTCATTTCACTAAAGAGAAGACAAAACCTATTGGCAAAATATTCATTGCCGATTTAATTTATAAAGTCACCTGTGACTTAAATGAAACATATAATTGGATTAAGGAAGTGGAACAACCATCTAATGTGGGTAAAGACCAGCTGGGATATGATGATTTGTTAGACGCCTTCCTACCATTAATCAAGCTAAACAAGTTACTTAACCTATGTGGAAAAGGGATTTCGATTACGTCTGCAATTCCAACTGCTGCACAAGGTACTGATGAAGAAGTTTTAGTGGAGTTTGAACGAATGTTATGTATTACAACTCAAATTTTAGCGGACGGCATTCTTGAAACACCAATGTCTGGTGATCCTATAAAAAGAGTATTTCCAATAGTTCGGTTTTACTACAAAGAAATATCTCACAGAAACAACTATTGGTATAAGCTGACACAGGCAAAAGGCCAATATTTTGATTTTTTGATTTCGGCAATATCTGAATTGGGTTCTGATAAATTAGAATTATTAGGAGATTATTTGTTCGGTGAGTTTCAAAACACTCCAAAATATTGGAGTACAAGCATCCAACGAAAAATCATTAAATCCCTCTTGAATAATGGGTTTGATGTCGAAAAAGCAGTAATGCAGTTGAGAGCCTTTGAAGGTTCCATGTTGGAAGATCATGATATAGATGGTCGTATAACTGAATGCTTAGCTCATTCAGAAGTATGGTTCATTTTAGGCAAGCTAGAGGAAGGTGAAAAATGGCTCAAACAGGCTATTCAAGAATCTATTGGAGTGGGCTATAGAAAAGATTATCAATTTAGTAAATGGATTGAATGGTTAAGAAAAATAAATCATAAAGATCCATCAAAAGCTTCTGAAAGAATAAAGTGGTTCTTATCTCATTTAAATCATATTAAAGAAACCACGGAGGGAAGGGCTTATTGGAATGCTTCTGAAGAATTATTAGAAGTCACATATGAACATAATCTGAATGATGGTCTTGAACAGACCATCTGGCAATTAGAAAATGATCTGATTGATTTTAAAGATACCATTACCCTTTTTATCAAACATTTCGTCATACGAACAAAAAGTGAGAAAGAGTTCAAAAGTATTGTTCAACTATATAGTGATCTATATCTGCTTCTTGCTGAATCTGCCGATTCTTCCTTGCTCAAATCTATCTTAGAAAAAGGGCATGAAATTTTACAAGAAGATTTTTTAGTAGAGCATGTTCAAGCTGTTATTTCTGCAATAGAAATTAAAGCTTACGAAGAAACAAGACATTATTTACTATCTGAAATTGATGACTTCTATACATCAAAAGGGCTAAAAGCAGAAGACTATTATTCACGGTTTAATATACCTGCAAAAAACAAAAGAGGTAGTTCATCAACATCTTCTAACACATTGACTTTAAAGACAGATTATGAAAGGATTGATGAAAGCGAAGTGCTAGAACGAGTTGCAAATTTTGATGATTTTAAAAAAATAATTCAAGAAGAAGATCAAGCAAATTCATCTTTTAATTGGTCAAAGGTTATAGAAAAAGTAACTCCGTTATTGTCTTCAAGTCAAATTGAAGAAGTTGCCAAGCTAGCTAGAATAGGAAGGAGAGAGTCGGATTTCTATTCTAAACTAAGTAAGGCTGCTTTGGAGCTAGAAAACACTGAACTCGCAACTAGTTTAGCCAATAAAAGTGTTGAGCTATCAAGCGAATCAGGATGGGTTAAATATTATGACGGAGGAACAAGAATCAATGCATTTAATGCATTAAAGCGAATCAACCCCGCAATCTCATCTAATAAGGCATTTGAAGTATTCGCTCATGATATAGTCAGCAGTAATTATCCAAGTTCATATATCGAACATCTTGACGACATCGTTCCACTTCTAACAGAAAATTATGTTGAGGAAGAGCTTTGGCCTGAAATATATGGTTACCTGCAAAGACTGATGTCAAATAGTAAACCAGTTGAGGATTTACCTACTCTTCCTTCATTAAATCGACCAATCATGGAAACATTAGTCGATTATTTAGTGTATCTATCACAGAGTCCCGTCTCAATAATAAAAGAACAATCCTTACTTTTATTGGCAAAATATATAAATCAAGATGATGATTATGCTTTAACCCACTTACACAATGGACGTTTAGATGATTATTCATGTATGGACGTGATAATAAAATTATCTGCGTTCAACTCTCCAAAAATTCATTCGCTTAAATCAAAAATCAACAATTTAGCTTTATCAAATGACTATCAAATAAGAAAGAATGCAATACGCACACTTTCCTCAATAGGAGAAGAAATTCCGACTCCTAAAAGCATCAAATTACCTAAAGTATATTCTTTACATATTCCAGAAACAAATAAACCTGACTTTAACAAAGAGATTAATTATAATCTTCCAGAGATTGATATTAATGATCCCCGAGATCTGATAAGACCTTTTGAATTTTTAATCAAAATTTTATCAGAAGAGTCTGGAATTGATGAATCTAACCTTATTTATAGAGCCTACTCGATCATGAAAGAAATTGGTCGAGAAGAGGAATGGACAGTTGAATATGAAAAGAAGCTAAGAAATCATTTGGAAGAGATTTACCTAAAATATTCTTACCCTAGACCAAGAGTGATAACTTCTCGCAGAGCTATAATGCATATCACTAATGAATTAATAGATTCAGGAATAATTAATGATAAGAGAATTCAGAACGTTTTAATGTCACATGATTATGCCGTTCAGTTTTTTAATGAAATAGCCAAACCCGAATTAATTCAGACGATTAAAGAAAGAGATTTTGGAGGAGTTGGCAATGATTGGTTAGATCGAATAGGTGAATCAGAAAGATTAAACGAATCACTATTGGTCTATGATAACAACTTCAAAATCATTGCAGAATACAGTCAAATCGTAAATTTAGATTGGGGTTCTCCTACTGAAGAATATATGTATCAGATTGCTATTAATGAGGAATTTAATGAAGATGACAATTACATTTTTGGCTCTATTTTTCACCAATTAAGCAACGACTATCATGATTTGAAAGGTGGTGGACATTTTATTGTTGTAGTCAGGGATCATAGATTCGATCAATTTGATTTAAAATCTAAATGGATTGCTATTAGCCCTGTTTTGGCAAGACATCTAGGATGGGAGCCTGAACCAACCAAGCAATTTGCATGGAAAAATTCTGAAGGTGAATTAATGGCAGAATCAATTTATTGGTCAAATGGAAATACTAGTATGACACCACGTAAGGACGGTGAAGTTGGAGAAGGTTGGTTTGTTACAATTTCCAAAAATGGACTAGAACAGATTAGATCCGTTGAGAAGAATTTGTTTCTTCAAAAGAAGTTAATCAGGTCTAAATATGAGGATTCAGTTTTATTAAATAAACATATTTTTAAAAATTTACCGATCAAGTAAATCAGCTTCACCCAATCCGCCTCTTAAACTCCTTAATAAACTCAGCCTTCATCACACTGCCCTTATAAGAATTTAGAAAGCCTTCCAGATTCACTTCTGTCTTAATATGCTCCGCTTTTTCTTTATTCATTGCTAGGAAGTAGCTGTGAAGTGCATCCTTTAAGGTTTTACCATTTGGCATTTTACGGTAGGTTTTACCAAATTCATCTTTCATTCCTGTTTCGCGCTTCATTTCGAGTTCATAAGCGCGTTCTAAGTTGAGCATTGTGCGCAAGGTCATTATATCTTCAGTATCGTCATCTCCACCTTCTTTTCCTTCGTAACGCAAGATGGATTTACGTATCTCCAGACAAATATTTACTACTGGTGGATAAACGAGCTGCCGCTCTAAAGTTTCATTGAATCCTATGCGATAAATGCAACCACTAAATCGGTCAAGTAAAGATGCATCCTGTTTGTTGTTTCCAACGTAATTACCACTCGCTCCTTTACCAATGACGTTACCAGTAGCAATACATCCAAAATTACGGTGCTTTACAACTGGCTCATTCTTTCCGTTAAAAATTATAGCATCTTCTTTGGCGCTCTTAGCCAATGCATCGTTTAATAATCCTGCGGTATTAGCATCCAGCTTTGGCATTTCGTCCAGAATTAGAATTTTACCATCACGCCAGGCTTCAATCAAAGCACCTTCTTTGTATCCGATTATTGTTTGACCACCTTTAATATCGATGGGCGATGTCCATTGGTTGCAGTTCACGATAGTAAAAGGCAATTCCTGTCCATCATTTTCAGATCTTCCATTGATAGCGTATGCGATCTTTTCGCCCAACGTTGTTTTTCCAGTTCCGGCACTTCCTACCAAATATGGGTTGTTCCCAACACTCAGATCATCCATCACCTTCATAAATTGCGGGATCTGTTGTACTTCTGGGATATCGAGTTTTCTATTTGTCATACTTACGTGATTTTTTAAAAAGTGTGTCGGCGGCAGCGTTTGCTTCTTTCTTTGTAGAATAAATGACCACTATCATTTGAGCATCCATACCACGTCTAAATTTATTTTTTAGCTCCTGCATCGTTGTTGGTTTTCCACTAAAAATACCTTTACGAGTATTGTAGAATGGACTGTACAAAACGTACATTTTGTTAGGGTTCACTTTCATTAGATCTGGACGATTTGTAATTGATTTAAAATTTCATCAATGGCAGAAATTTGAGCAATAGTGTCTTCATAAAAGATGCGACCAAGATCCTGTGCCGTGTAATCGCCAAAAACAAATTCGGCATTACCATCTTCGTGTGGATGGTTTAAAATGAAATATCCCAAACTCTCGATAGCATCTTGTAGCGGTAACCTTTTTGCATCACTAATCACGTTGTTAAAATCATCTTTCAAGCCTGATGTGAGCGTTTCTGTTTTCCATAGTTGATAGGGTTCTTCTACATTTTTAAAGACAGGAATTAATGAGTAATTGAACTTTTCCTTATCTGAAAGTGGTCTGTTGTAAATAACTAAACCAAACTCATATTGCGAGTTCGGCTCCATATAACTTGCAAAACCAGTTGTAGGATTACTTCCTTGGCCGTACGCACGACCCAATCGGTATTTATAGCTGCCAGAAGTGGATTTTGTCTTCGATTTCCAGTCGGCTTCATTTTCAATTTCCCAATCTTCAAGTTCGCGAGCGTGTCCCAAGAATTGAACACCAAACGCATCCAAACGATTCAAAAACAACTGCAACTTCTCTAAATGTAGCGCTGCCGTCATATCGCCAGCGTTCTGCACAAAGTCTGGTAGCTCATCGTTTGATTGTCCTTCAGCACGTTTTAAAAACGAACGTAGTTTTTCATCAATAATAGCCGAGTACAAATCCTTTTTAACCAGGTACAACTGAAAATAATTTTCACTAATTCGCTTTACGCGAAAGTTGAGCTTGTGATCTGCAAAGAAGTCATCTATTTCCAGTTTCCGAATGATATTGAATGCTTCAGAAATAGGCAGTACTGCGGAATTTGCTTCGCCATCCTTACCAAAATCACGATGCAGCAAAATGCCATTTTTGATGGTTCCTTCTTTAGTGTTGTATTTAATGAGCTTGTTCTGTGTTCCAATCTGATTGGATGCACCTACAATATTCTCGGTAAGGATGTGACGTCGTTCTCTTTTGGAAGATGCTTTTTTAATGAGTTCATTCCATTCCAGATTGACCATCTGAACATCTGCTTCGGAAATGTCACGACTTTCCGTGAAGATCTGCGAGATAAAAATTTGCTCTGCTGGTTGCAGGCTGTAGGTCAAAATCTTTCGTGAATCTGTGACGCCAAATTTCAAACTGATGTTACTCAGCGTGTATGGATTCTTACCAGACTTGCCGATGCTCACGCCCAAGAAGATTCCCCAAGATGGATTGATGGTTGTCCCAATAAACGGAACGCGCACTACGTCGCCAATGTTCCACATTGTGATATATCTTATGATAGTACGTTTTGTATTCTCCAAGCCTGCGACATAGGTGGCGAGTTGAGATGTCTTGGCGTGAATGATTTCTTCCAGCTTTGTCCAGTCAGACTGAATACGCTCGTTTTCCTTTTCGGTAGTGCCACTACCACGCTGCGGTAAATCTTTGCGATCTTCTTTTAGCCTATTGATGACGTCAAGTTTTTTCGCTTTACGCTCTTCAATAAGCAATGGATATTTCTCATTGATGGCATCTACCATTTTCATTCGTACTTGCACAGGTTTTTGTCCTTCGAGTGAATCAGTAATTCGCTTATCGATGTCCTGTTTGGTAAATGGTCTTTTTAAATTGTTCACAATAGTAATATCGCGCACCGTGTCTTTCCCAAATGGTGTAGCGCCACCTTGACCTTTCTGAAATAAAAAGCGCTTTTTAGTTTCGGCATCAAGTGGCAGAAACTCTATTTCCAGATCGTAGGTTCCTTGCTGTTTTTCAAGTTTGATTTGATGGTCGTAGCGTTCCAGCAAATCATCATAAAGTGCATCTTGTTCTTCAACTTTTAGCAATCCTGCTCTACCAGTTAGCTGGCGCACAGCTCCATCTTTAAAGCCATTTCGCTCATAACGTATGTAGCCATTTTTATCAGTTTTCTTTTGATACGTTGGATAACCCAACTGCTCCATCATTTCCTGATTCTCATCTACCCAGTTCCAAGCAGCGATATCGCCATACTTATTTAAGAAATCAGCACTCTTTAAGGTTTCGTCATTGGTCTTTTGTGAGCCTGTGGTATTGGCATCCAGCGATTTTAATTTCGCCTTGAGCATAGTCATCAACCGTTTTTCCGTAGGAATATCGCTTGTGATGTAATAATATTCAGGTAACACCACTTGCCCTGTACGATTGATACGGCCACGCTTTTGTACTTCTGTATTAATATCCAATTCAAACTGATGCACGATCATCGCTCGCTGCCGCTGATCCTTAAAATCTTTACTCGCGTGTGCCGATGAGCCTGTGGAGCCACTCTGGTTAATCAGCAACACATCATAATCGCCACTATTGAACATTCTGAAAGAACGCTCCGTATTACTGCGGAAGGATTGCACCACAGCTTCGTCGCCATCCATCGCAATGCGCTGATTACGACCTGTGACTTCGGCAACTTTAAAATACAGATCGGTATGGCCGCCAAGATGTTTTGGTTTTTTCTCTTTCTCAATAAAGTGAATCAGCTCATCAATAGGCGAGATAGAAAGTCCGGAACTTTCCAGTAGCATTCGACTTTTAATGTCTTTGTATTTCTCGATACCTTTTTGTGACAGCTCTTCTAGTTCTATACGTTCACGTGTTTTTGAGCCATCGATTGCGGTATAACTGTAATTGAAAATTCCGTCAAGACCACGAACCAACGTTCTCACAAAATCCATCTGCTCTTTGGGAATCACATCGCCACTTACCAAGTTCATCTCTTTTAAAAATGCACCCATTGTCGATTTAAAGGCAATCACGACTTTCTTGTCTTCCTTCAGTAATTTAATGGTGTGATCCACCACATCTTTCACTTTCAATGCAAAAAGCATTTGGTCAACGATATTGAATACTCTGGAAAAGTATGGCGATTGCTTTACGCCCAGACTTCTGGGCTTAGAAGACATATGTTCGCCCTGCGCTTTCGCGGAAGCGTGGATATCTGCCAACAAAGGTGCTACAAATTCCTGTTCAAACTGTACCACTTCATTCATCAAGGAAATGATACTATTTACACGCGCACGGCTGATGCTGCGCTGTGGTTCTGCATCAAGCGTGATATAATCTACTTTGATGCCTTCATTTGATCTTTGCCTACGAATGAGCTGTCCACTTTCAGAAAGGTTGGATGCCACAATTTCCTGAAGCGCTAAACCACCGCTCGTCATAGAACGCACAAAACTCGCATCGGTCAATCCAGTTTCGGCAATAGCGGTTTTCTTTGCGTAAAACGGCATCACTTCTGGATATTTGGCAAAGGTGGCACTCAAAAAGCAACAAGCTTTTGTTTGTGGTAATACGTTGCGCATCCACGTCCCAATGATTGAATCAAAACCACCTGCCATATGCGACTCATCGAGAATGAAGATAACCTTCTTATATTTCTTATTGCCTTCCAGACCATTGTTGACCATACTTTCCAGCCACAATCGTTTATAAGGATGTGCGGACTGCACTTGAGAATAGGTGCAAAAAATCATATCATAACCTACAGGCAGATGGTCTAAGGTTTCCGTGATAGTGATAAATGGCACCTTGTCTGGGTCTGGTAAATTCTTACCGATTTTCTTGTGCCACTCAATAGATTCTATGCTTTCTGTGGGAAATTCTTTTTCGGTAGTAATCAGCTCATATTGTGCCTTGCTATTCATCGGTGTAAAGACGACATTTCCTTGAGCATCTTTTACCTTTGAATCCGTATCTGTGTTGATGATGAACGGTCTGATGTTGTCAAAACCAATTGCTTTGAGATCGCGGTACATATCTGTAAAAAGATCTGGCTTTTTTGTAAAGAAAACGGGAAGAAAGCCCTGCATAACTGCGTGTCGTATCACCGCCGCTGCTTGCCTGCCTTTCCCAATTCCCGTTTGATCTGCTATAATAATGCCTTGCTCGTTCTCAAATTGCTTGAGATATAAGCCTACGGCATCCACCTGTTCTGCGCCGAGACCTTTCCACATCTCTTTAGTAGATTCATACTTGAGCTGATTCCGCACATAATTATCAATATTGCCTTTGTCCTTAACGATACGATTTAATGACTTTTGTACTTCAAAAGCCATATTGCGTGGGATGAGTGTGTTCATTTTGTAAGGTGCTTGCGACTTGGACACATAAGGCACTAATGCCGCTTCCTGAGTGGCAAGTTTTGCTACTTCATCTGCGTTCTGGCTGTATTCAGCTTCCTTGATATCGAGTTCTTCGTTATTCATTTTTGAAAAGTGCTAATGCTTCCAAGTAGCTGCGAAGCGTGGTTTCTGAATATAATTGCACGGCATCTTCCTTATCCATTCCACCATACATTAATGAGTCCGTGGGCAGGCTGTCGTCCATTTTATCCCAGCTTTCTTTGAGCGTCCAGAGCGCGGTCTGCATCTTATCGGTTTCCAATAAAAAGCTCGCAATTTCTTCAGTACTCGTCCCATCATTATAGATAACTTCCAAGTATTCTTCAATAAGCGCAATGGGACCTTCGCCTACTGCTCTGGCTTGCTCGATGAGCTCGTGTAGCTGGATGAATATGCCTGCTTCGTGATCTTCAAAACGTTCAAATTTTGAAGGATTTGAAACCATAAACAGTAGTGCCTTGACATCGCCAGACATTAATTGATTGTTATAAAATATCATTGTATTCGTGCTTTTTTAAGTTGCGAGATGAGTGTGTTTAAGTTGGGTTTTATGTGTGACTTGACACGTTTCCAGAGATCAAAAAAGGTCTCAACCATTGTATCTAATTCTGGCGCTGTAGTTTGATCTGGCGCAACACCAGATGGTTTTGATTTACGACCACCTAGCAGAATAAGCATCGTTTTAGTCACAGCGCCTTGCTTATTGTAGAGCTTGTAGCTGTTCATATTGATAATATCATCCACGTAATAATGACGGTATAACCAATTGAAAAATGGACGATATTTTGCAAACAACCCATCTTCGCCATAATACACGTGACCCATAATGATAATCGCCGCTTTGCCATCATCTTTCATCGTGTGCAGCGCCAGTCCAGCCATCAGATGTTCTAAACGAATATGGTTTGCTATCCCACGCTGTTTGTTGAAATACTTATTTGCGATACGCTGCTTATCAAACTTGGATGCTTCCCATCGTGCAAATGGCGGATTGGTCACAACCACATCGTGCACTTTATTCATTACTTCAGGAAAAGGTTCGGCGGCATTGTTATTTGTGATGCGACCAAAACCCTGATACTCTAGCGACTTTTTTCGGCTGTTATCAATTTCATTGACGTGTGTGATTCTTGGATTTGCACCTACGAGCAACAAGCCATTGCCGGCACTTGGCTCAAAGATGAATTCTGCATCCTTCATTTGGGTGTACTCTGCCACGATTGCGCCTATGGGACAAGGCGTTGAGTACTGTTTATATAATTCCTTGCTACTATCTGAATAGGCATAAGTCGGCTGCACTTGACTCCAGAAGAAATCCATTTTACGTAAGCGACTCTCAAAAGGGACAGGCTCGTTGTAGAGCATTTTGTACCACAATAGCCAACTCAATTCCACCGCTTCCCAGAGTGCGCCCAGATTAGGTGCACCGGTTTCTTCCTTTAATGCTTCGACTTTCTTTTTTGATAGGCGTTCCGCTTTCGCGAAAGCGGTATGCATCATAGCCACCACACGATCTATATAATCGTTTTTAGTAGTTGATTTTTGAGTATTTTGCTTTTTGGGAAGTGCCCTCGGTTTGTTGTCTGGCTTTTGCTGCCCATCCAAATAATCCTGAATATTGGCTTTAGAACGTTCCAAACGATTCATCTGCCATTGCATCTCGCTAAAGGCTTCTTTGGATTTCTTATCCGTCTTGGGTTTGCCTGTTTTAGGATTGACATAGTCCAGATGATCTTCTACCAATTGCAGTAACATCGCATCGATAATTTCGATTCCTTTCTGTGGATTTGCGATGGGACGTGAATGCTCCACCACAGACCACCATTTGTGGCTGTTATTCTCGATGTCGATTTCTGCACCCAATGGCGAGACACTTTTGTAGCCTGCGTGAATATTTACATAAGGATAATTGAGATCAGTAGGATAACCGATGGTTGCAAATGCTTCTGGGCCGCGATTTTCCCATTCCTGTAACAGCGTTGAGCGATTTACAGCAATACCATAATCCTTGGGATGTGGCATCTGTGACAGTTGAAAGAGCTCCAAACCAGAAACTTGTTTCAGGTTTTCATCATTTACTGTATACAGTTGTGGAAACTTAAATTTTAAGAAATTGCCATCGCCTATGGTCAAACTTCCAGACTGGAAAGGCTCGCCAGCGTGACCGGGAACAAACACATTGGGAACAATGTGATCACGATTAAAAATATCTTTGGCAATGGATCGCGCTTCGGTTTCAACTTCTTTCAGCGGAATAAGCTCCAAATCCAAAGATTGATTCAACCGGTTAACTTGCATCAACGCCATCGCTCGATCTTTAATATCCAGATCGTACACCCAATCTTTAAAATTTTGAAGTGCTTTTAGAAGATGATTCTTAAAATGGATTTCGCTCCATTGATCGGCGGCATCTTCCAGATCCATTACGGTGGTAGCGAGAATGGTTTCAGGTTCGCCGTCCAGTTCTTCGGTTTGCTCATTCAGTTTCTCAATGACCTCCTTTAAAACAGATCGTGTAGAAAGCTTGCGTTCTGCATCTGTTTTATAACCAGAATCATTTTCTGGTTCCTTAACGACTTCTGTTTTTTCTTCAGCTAGCTCTTTAGGGACTTTGTCATTTGTGGTATCTCCTTCCTTAGCGATTAGTTCATCGCTTTCAGCTACTTCCTTAACGACTTCGTTTTGTATAGGCGCACTTTCTAAAGCGACCATACCATCAATCACTTTCCCATCTCTAAACAGGACGCGTGACTTTCTCTTGTAGTTGCGAGGATGTACTTCTATATGTTTGAGCGTATCGCCATACTTGCGCATTGCAAAACGGCTCGCTATCTCGAGAGCGACTTTCTTGTAGGAATCAAAAACAACATAGTGTTCCTGTTCTGCTTTTTGCTGTCCCTTAAGGAAGATTGTAACGTAGGTAAATTTCCCATTGTCAATGTTTTCTAAGGACGACTCAAAAGATGGATGGATCAATACTTGTTTCCAATCGCCATCTTTTACAAATTCCTTTTCCAGCTCCTCTACATAGCGACAGTATGCAGGATGGTTGTCAACATACCATTTCATTGGGTCTGACAGCGTTTCCTTAAAACCGAGTTCCTTTAAATGAAATGCTAGTTCTTTAGGAAGGACTTCGCTAAAGTGAAGCTCAATGCCTTTTTTCTGTTTGTTGAATGTACTGGTTAGTTGCATCTATGACCCAAAAATTTGCTAGTCGCTTAGGGACTAGTTTGTGGTGTGTATTGGGATAAATATAGATTTCGCTTTCGTGAAAGTGGCGTTAGAGAATGGGATTGTGGTACGTTGGTGTTTAGATTAAAGTGCTGTAATATTGAAAGATCCTAGTGGTGGTTTGGGGTTTGAATTTATGGGTGGGATAAATTAAAGTTGATGTTGTCGGTACAATTGAATATACCCTGTAGTGGGTATTTTGATTTGTTAAAATTATTTTAACTTTAAAGAAACTAATTCTATATCGTATGTCACTACAAGAAGAAACATTAAAAGTTTTTGCATTAGCAAAAGAAGCAAGAGATAATAAGCTTAGATCAACAGGTGCGAATATTATATCCTATTCTGGTGTTATTTATAATGTTGATGGAAGCTCTGATGATCCTCATCAGATACCTGGTAGCATCGGTTATTCTTGGAAAAAACTTTTATTACACTACGGTATTGGATCCGATTCCATTGATAATAAGTGTTATGTTGCTAGTCCATTACCAACCGGAGAGTCCTCGCATCCTGACTTCTCAGTAGGTGGACATATGACTGAAAATCCGTCAGGGTTGGTGACTTACGGTGGAATTAGTTACTTGATGCCTTTGTGCTATTGGCATAACAGTACCGCAAGAAATGGCGTTGCTTTTTCTCTCAATAATCAGGTTATTTTAGAATTGAGCGGATATATGGAAAAAGAGTCGGCTGCGATGTTTGCTTTAAGGCTTCCTAGTGATAAGCCATACGCAGCTTTGAAACTCATTGGCGGCGGATGGCATCCTGTTAATTTATCGGGATCTGAATTGGTTGATGGGAATAGAAAAATAATCGATGAGCAAGAGAATTCGCAATACTATATCTTGTTTGAAAGAAATAGAAGCGATTTCTCATTATCATATATAAATGAACGTTGAAGTCTCCGAAAAGATAAGGTCATAACCTTAAAAAAGGTTTGATGCCATTTAAGGCCGTAATTTCAAACACCTGATTTACCTCAGTTTTCTGTTGTGCGCAGTTATTTTAGTCTTTTTAATTCGATCGTCAAACTGTCATTATTTATGGTCATTAAACTTTCTTCTAATTTATAACTCATCTTGAAAACCGTTTTCATTCTGTCAGGATCAGGATTTAGTACATTTACATCCGCAATATAATCTTCGTCAAATGCAATAAAGTCGATGATTTTCTTTTCCTTGTCCACTTTGTATTTACCTGTGTATATCTCATCAAAATTACTTTGCCCTCTAATCGAAAATGTGGATGCCTCTTGAAAATAAATTCGAGACCATTCATTGTTGTTTATTGGCTCCCAAGCTCCATAAAATTCATTTTTCGTCATTATGTTCTTTTTTAATGTGTAAGTCAAGGCAAAGAGACCTAGAATTAACAATGGAATGTAAAAAAACTTGACTTTGCTAAACTTGTTCATCCAATTTGGTCTATCGGTTTTTTGATACAAAGGTGGCTCTTGAATGAAAAATTTATAGAAGGATTTAAATTCAGAGAAAAACACCAAAAGTGCAATTATTGTAAGAACAACTGCCATTCCTATTGCTCCATCAATTTCATACGTCAAATCTAAAATTAGAATGTTAATCATAATTGATAGATAGAGAACTATTCCAAGTCTTGTTGTTTTTCTGAAAAACAATAAAAAGGAAGCAATAAACACTCCGTACCAAAATGAATATCCGTAGAAAAACCAAGTTAGCTCAAAACCAGATAATTCGCCGACCGTTTTGTCCCAAATAGATGTTGTAGAAGAGAATTGAGTGCCCATTATTTTGGCAACAGCATACATTAGAATAATTGATGCCAAGAAATAACGAGCAATTGTATGAAGAACAGGATAATATTTTTTCATTAAAATTGGTTTTCTATTCAGACGATTTTAGAAAGATTTTGTTAGAAACTCCAAATTTCTTTCAACGAATAGTTGCTGCTTGTAATTACTAACAATTCATTATATCATCTATGAAACTTCAGTTTTATTTTTACAATAAATAGGATAAATCTGCATTTATGCAATTTGAAGATTTTTAAACCTCAAAGTATTCAAACAAACAAATCCTGAAACTTCTGAAGTTGCCTACTCGTAAAATGCTGCTCCATCCAGATAGACTTTAAGGCATTCTTACCCATTTGATTGCGCAGCTGTTTATCAGCTACTAAACGTTGGATGGCATTTACCCAATCTTCAGCGCTTTCAGCAAGCAATCCTGTTTCTCCTTCCTTAAGGACTTGTTTGGCAGGATGGTATTTTGATGCAATCACGGGAATACCAAAAACCGCACTTTCCAATAGCTCGGTGTAAGGCCCACATTGAGAAAAGCGATTCTTTTCAGAAAGTAAAAAAACTATATCTAGTGCCAAATCATTCAGCTTTTTAAAATGATTTTCAAATGCCACAGGTTTATGATATTCTATTGCTAGTCCTTTAAGAACTAGCTCGTCATTACTATCTTTTCCATCCCAACCATAACATACAAATTGAACTCCTTCCCTAAGGACTTCTTTAGTTTTTGTAACTAGTTTCTTAAGGACTAGTAGCTCTGCAAGCTGACTTTTACTACCTATAAGTCCAATCCTGATCTTTTCAGATTCATTACGTTTCAAAGGTGGTATTTCTTCGTATCCTAGTCGTGACACCAGAGAAGGCAATTGTGCAACGTGCGTACTATGATTAGGAAAATTGTCGTGCAGGATCTTTTTGTAAAAACTAGCCAGTGGTTTTGTCGCAGCTGTAACCACATCCATAGAAATCATATTTGACAACAATTGATCTTTATCACGAGTGCTGACTTTGCGCGACAATGAATGGCTTTGAGGAATAGCTGTGAAGTTTTGATCGATATCCATTACCAATTGAACATCTGGTCGCAATACACGAATCGCTTTTATAAAGAAATTAATATCAGAAAAGATGACTGGTAAGATCACATAATCTGCCCAATATAATAGTTTTTCATCAATCAGATTCTCATAATCTTCAAAGCGCTTATTGAAGTTAAAGGTTTCAATAACTGTAATAATCGCGCAATGTGATGATGTCTTGTTAAATTCTAAAGCAGGTGTTATCGCCCGATAATACCCTGTTGAATCTAAACAGGGCGATACATACAGCAAATGAACTTTATCATCTTCTTCTTCATAATCAGGATATTTTCTACTGAATAAGGTTTCATTCTTCAGTCGTTCTTTTAATTCTAAAATGGTTCTCATATCAATTGGTTTCAGCATTAATATTCATTTCGTTTCCTTCATAGAATTTGGCAATGCGTTGACCTGTTGCTTTGTCATAAATCTCAATGGTACCCGCGAGCGGACCGTATTCTTTTATCTTTTTGCGAAAGCGAGTAAGACCAGTTTCCCTACTTTTAGTTTTGGATAATTTATGACGCCAGTCGATAGAGTACATCGTGCGTACATTCCCATCCTTAAACCAGACAATCATTTTAGTTTTTGAATCTTGGCCGAGTTTCCAGCCTTTTTTCTTTTGTTGCATTATATGAAGTATTTGATGAGTGATAAAAGTGAAATTTCTTTGATGTAGGTCTTGTTGTGAAAAGCTTTGACTGTTACAACATCTTGTTTGACATTGAGCCAGATCTGAACATCTTGCTCACTGATTTGATTGGCCGTGGCAAATTCCTTAAAGTACCTTTTGATACTGAAGGCAATCTTGTTGCGCACATTTGGTAGCGCAGCAATACTATCTTCTAGGAAAAAGTACGCGAGCTCAT